>JBKJYB010000256.1:0-8722 GCA_046716045.1 Nitrosospira sp. | reverse complement strand
CCTTAACGATACTGATTGGGTTCCCCGGAGAGGGTTCGATCAGAACCGGTTCTTTACGGGCCTCGGCTATGCCTTCACTAAGCAAATTACAGGCGAGGTGGGCTATATGAATCAATATATTATCCGGCGAGGGGAAAATTATATGGGACATATTCTGTCGGTTAATCTACTTATGAATTTTTGAACATTGCTTTCACCGGAGTTTTCAGAGAGAGAGAGGAAGTTTATTCTTCCTCTCTCTTTGTACTTATTGAGTAAACTTATAACCCTAGCTTCATCCATTTCCGCCAGTGTGAGGCGTGACTCGCACAGCTCGTCTGTCGCGGAGAGGCATCCCAATATGACTGGCATCTGAGAAATTAAAAATGGGTACACTTTATGAGTTCATATGTATCCACAGTTCCTGCTTCCATCGAAAAATACAAATAAAAAACCTTCAGTCACCCTGACTCTTCGGGGAGGGGCTCTGTTTATGCTTCTGGTATCACCGAATCTACCTGCCGGAAGCTTACCTGATCCAGGCGGGTACGATCAGTGTCTTCAGGAATCCATGAAAGGAATAACCAGCGATCGCGCTGCCGCCATTGCCATGCGCGCTTGCCGCAAGGAATCGCCGGAGAACAAGGTCACCGAAGCCGACCTCCCCGCCGATGCTTTCAGTAAGTTGGTCACCCATGCCGGATTTGGTTACGGCGCCTTCAGCGGCAGTATTTACAACGGCAATGGTGATTATACGGTCACCCAGGTTACCGTTCTTATCGCACCCCTGGAACCAGGAAAAGGAACCGGGGCATCTGTAAGCGGCAAGGAATACAATATTGAATTAACCGTACAACCGCTCAGCAAAGGTGCACTTTCGATGCCGATTCCGTCGGACAATACGCTGGAATATTCATGGAAGGTAGTGAAGGCACGCGGCTACAAAACCCGATAAACTTTGCGCTGCCAGGTATTGAAAACCAGCTTTATCTCTACAGTAACGGCTTGATCATGGATTCAAGCTTATTCTGGCTAAGACGACCTAATTTAGTCCCAACGATATTTCCGCCACGATCGATAACAACGGTAAAAGGCAGCGCTCCCTGGCGGTTTCCTGCCGCACCAGCCAGATTCATGGCGTTCATATCACCCACCAGTACCGGATAATTGATGCCAATTTCCTTACTGAAAGCCGCCACTCTTTCTTGCTGATCCACAGCAATACCGATAAACACCAATCCCTTAGCGCGGAATTTTTCCTGGAGTTCAATGAATTCAGGAATTTCGTCGCGGCACGGTTCGCACCAAGTCGCCCAGAAATTGATCACCATAACGTTGCCACGCCATTGTGAGATAGATTGATTCTTGCCCTGCGGGTCAGGCAAGGTCGCCGCGAACAGGGTCTCGGCTCCACCATTTTCAGTAGATTGAGGATCAGGGGTTAGTTGCGCACGCAATAATAAACCGGCTAGCACTGCCACTATTGCCACACCCACGTACATGATCACCTGCTGCGATTTCGTCATTTGACCTAAATCCCGTAGGTTGCGGCGGTCCACCATAGAGGTGAAGGCCAAGTGATACAAAAAGTCTTGTTGATCATAGCACTAACAGGAAAAAATAAACCGACAACTGACGGACATGCCATTGCGTTTGCTTATCATCGACCCGCGCTACGCGATACAGGCTCCCCGGAAAAACACGCAAATACGCCCTTCATCAATAGACAGGGCCAGGATCATCAATGCTAAATCAATACTGCATTGAGTACCGAGAGAAAACTTTCTGTGTCCTGATATCCAATAAGTCTGATGCGTTGAATTTCACGCCCCTGACGATCGATAAACAGGATACCGGGAGGACCGAATAGCTTGAAACGTTTAAGCAGCGCCGCATCGTCGGGCGTTCCGGCGGTAACATCAACCTGCAGCAACACCACGTCTTTCAGCCGGGACTGCACCTTCTCATCGGTAAAGGTGAAGCGCTCCATTTCCTTGCATGAAATGCACCAGTCGGCGTAAAAGTCCAGCATCACGTATTTGTCCCGGGACTGGAGGATACGCTGTTCAAGCTCCGCTACCGACTTTACACGCTGAAATGGCAAATGCCCGGTTTGCGCCATGCCCTTCGTTCCACCCGCATCAACATTCGAAACATTCAGTTTTGAGAGCGGTTGCAAAATGTCACGGCTGCCGGATAAAACGCCTATCATCAGAGCAACGCCTGTCAGCAGCGCGATCATACCCAGACCTTTCAGAAATTTTCGAAAGCCCGAAGCATCGGGCCGTAGCGGGTCAACGGCATGCAAATAAATGGCTGAGACGATCAATAGGGCCGCCCACAACAGCATATGCGCCACCGCTGGGATCACTGGCGATATCAGCCATATGGCCACCCCCAGCAACAATACGCCAAAAAAGTGTTTAACTGACTCCATCCACGGCCCTGCTTTGGGCAGAAGCACCCCGGCGGATGCGCCCAGCAACAGCAGCGGCACACCCATACCCAGGGCCATGACGAATAACGCCGAGCCACCCAGCACCACGTCCCGGGTCTGGCTGATGTAAAGCAGCGCCCCGGCCAACGGGGCGGCCACACACGGTCCGACAATTAATGCGGACAGCGCTCCCATACCCAATACACCCGTCAGTTGCCCGCCCCTCAAATGCCCAGCTTCCTCGGAGAGTTTGCTTTGAAGAAAGGTGGGCAATTG
The DNA here is from genome assembly GCA_046716045.1 of Nitrosospira sp. Lineage (GTDB taxonomy): Bacteria > Pseudomonadota > Gammaproteobacteria > Burkholderiales > Nitrosomonadaceae > Nitrosospira. The sequence continues at coordinate 6,030 of JBKJYB010000256.1, read as the reverse complement.
CAGTTCGTAGAAACCAAACATGGAAAAAGCGAGCGTTATAAAGACCAGCGCAAAGGTGCCCAGTACCCAGGCGTTTTGCAAAGCTGCGGACAGCATTGCCCCGGAAAGTCCGGCCGCGACACCTGCCGCGGCATAAGTGATCGCCATCCCCATGACATAGGCTAACGATAAAATAAATCCGCGAGTCTTGGTAATGTGCTCGCCCCGCTTGGCGATAATGCCCGACAGAATGGGAAACATCGGAAAGACGCAAGGCGTGAATGACAGAAGCAGGCCGATGCCGAAGAAACCGGTCAGAATCAGCCAGAAGTTACCGCTCTCGAACATTCGCTCTATTTTGAGAGATTCGGTCTCGATAGCGGGAGCTCGCGCCGGGGAAGCAAACAGCTCCGCGGCGGCGTCCGGTTTTGCGGCTGATAAAAGTGTTGCCGCCACCGCGTCATTGCTTACCGCGTTAGCGACGGCTCCCACCGCCGCCTTTGCCACCGGGAGCGTCAGTTCGATTACCTTATTGATAGGTGCATAGCAGACACCTATCGGTTCATTGCAGCCCTGATAAGTGGCGATAAGGATCAATTTGTTTGTTGAGGACGCGTCCCGTTTCAATGAAATTACCGCTTCGAACGGCTTATGAAAAACCTCCACCTGGCCGAAAGTCAAATCGCTTTTTACCGCTCCCTGCGGCAGCGAGATTCTCTCGATTGATGTTTCAGTATTTTGCGGCTTGAACGCAACCTTATCCCGATAAAGATAATAGTTTTTTGCCGGCTCGAATTGTGCCACCAGCGTATTCTCGTCGCGTACCCGAACCGTCAGTTTGAAAGCCTGATCCGGCGGCAGTAGCTCCTGTTCGTTCTGATCAAAGCGTGCGCCGAGCTGCTGCAATTCCGAAAGGAAGCCGGACGATGTTCTCTCCTCAGCGAAGCTGTTTATACTGAAAAAACAAAGTAATGGCAGGAAGTATCGGATCGGGTGCACGGGTAATCTGGCAGTGTTCATTTTTTGTCTGAGACTAACGTTTCGTCGGCAATCCACTTCAAATAAGCAGGCAAACCATTGCTTACTGGGACAGCAATGATTTCGGGTAGTTCGTGAGGATGCATCGACATTATCAACTGCTCCAGCCGAGTGTAATGCTGCGCCAGGGTTTTAATGAGGACTGGCACCTCGCTGGCGGTTTCGCTTTTTCCTTGCCAGTGGTATACGGAAGTGCAGTCTGCCATCACGTTAACGCAAGCGGCCAACCGCTCCTCGATCAGTCTGTGAGCCAGTGCCATGGCCGTCTCTCTATCGGGTAAATTGGTAATAATAAGTATGGGTTCCATCGCAGCAGGAAATTTTACTGGCAATGCTCGTTAACCATTCTGTTAGAATCAATCGGCAGGCAGAATTTTACCCACTTTCCGCAACCATTGCCGCACCCCTCGCAATACACTCGGCCACGGTGGGATAGCGCAGATTTACATGCAACTCATGCTTTATACGCGTATTCGCGAGCCGTCGCGATTCCCGCATGAACGATAACATGCCGGGGGATACACAACTTTCGGCTTGGGCGCGGGCAATGCGCGGCGGTCTCGGCAGATCAAATCGATCTGCTATCAAATCAAAATACTCACCCATTTTCAGATTCGAGTCGTCGCAGGCATGGTAAATTCTGCCGGGTCTCGCGTGGCGCAAGGCGGCAAAAATAATGTAGGCAAGGTCGTCAGCATGGATGTGGTTGGTATAGCTGTCCTCTTCCGGCAATAGCGCCGGGGAAGCGTCGCGCAGGCGGCCAAGCGGAAGACGGTTCGATGCGTAAATGCCGGGTACGCGCAAGATCGAGACACTCGCATGATTGCGCAGGCCCCAGTTTCGCACCTGTCTCTCCGCATCAACGCGACGCAATGCACGTCCGGTTTGGGGATTGATCAAGCGAGTTTCATCCACCCAGGCTCCATTGCAATCGCCATACACCCCGCTGGTGCTGATGTAAATAAGCCGTTGTGGTAACATTGCCACCTTTCTCTTTGGCCGCTTTGTCAATGCCGCCAGGAGATTCGCAGTGCGGGTATCTCGTTCGCCATGATCAGGTGGGGGCGCCAGATGCAGTACCGCATGCGCCATTCCCGCAAGCCTCCCGAGGCTGCCGGGTATGTCGAGATCTCCGAACACCGGTGTAATGCCATGCAAACGCAACGCGGCACGATTCTCCGGTCTCCGGTAAAGACCCAGCAGCCGGTAGTGCGCCTGCAACAGGGGTGCCGCGCGCAAGGCAATGTCGCCGCAACCAACAATTAAAAGTGTTCGTTTCATAGTGTTTATTTTATTTACCGCCAGTAACTTTTATCTTTGTTAACCCGCTCGTAACCGAATGTCGCATCAAATAACCATCAAGCCCAGCGGGCACATTTTATCCGCCCAATCCGGTGAAACGGTGCTACAAGCCGCGCTACGCGAAGGATTCCCGCTCCCCTACGGTTGCCGCAACGGAGCCTGTGGCACCTGTAAGGGCAAAATCATACAGGGAACGGTCGATTTCGGCAGCCATAATGAAGATACGCTGACGGAAATGGAGAAGCAGGCGGGCATGGCATTGTTTTGCTGCGCCTTGCCGTTGTCAGAACTAGTAATCGAGTGCCGCGAAATCGGTGCAATCAAGGATATTAAAGTCAAAACCCTGCCGTGCCGCGTACACAAGCTGGAACGCGTCGCGCCTAACGTAATGATTATTTCCCTTAAGCTTCCCACCAATGAGCGATTGCAGTTTCTCGCTGGGCAATATATCGATATTTTCATGAAAAATGGCAAACGCCGGAGTTTTTCGCTGGCTAACGCGCCTCATGATGATGAATTGCTGCAGTTACATGTACGCAACTACTTCGGCGGCACGTTCGCCGAACATGTGTTCACACACATGAAGGAGCGGGATATCCTGCGTTTTGAAGGACCGCTCGGTACATTCTTCCTGCGCGAAGATTCAGACAAGCCGATTATATTCGTGGCCAGCGGCACTGGCTTTGCGCCGGTTAAAAGCATACTTGAACACGCCTTTTACGTGCGGAATCTGCGTGGCAGCGAGCGGCAAATGGTGCTCTACTGGGGCAATCGCACAAAAGCCGATCTGTATATGTCGAATCTGGCGGGAAGCTGGCAGCAGGAGCATGACAATTTCACTTTTATCCCGGTTCTATCGGAAGCACTGCCGACGGATAACTGGAACGGAAGAACCGGCCTGGTGCATCAAGCTGTACTGCAAGACTTCGAGAATCTCGCCGGATATCAGGTATACGCCTGCGGCGCGCCGGCAATGGTCGAAGCCGCCCATAAGGATTTCATCGGACTGCGCGGCCTGCCGGAAGATGAGTTTTTTTCCGATGCATTTACTGCTTCTACCGCTTCGACAGGCGAACCAAAATCTTAGCCCTAAATCCGGCGGTTGACCGCTCATTTGTCAATCTAGCACTATGGTTGGTAGAGAATTTTTGTGCCACCTGATTCTCACCTTTTGGTGAGTCCCCGTCCAACTACCGGATTTAGTTAAATCTTTATCTCGCTCGTATCGTGTATTGGCAATAGGTACTCAGGCGGGGTACTTCCGTTGGCTTATCCCAAACGCTCCAGTCGCTCCAACGCAAGTTCCAGTCCTTTACTGTAGTGATCCTTTGCCAGTTCGGGTCTGCCTATCTTCTCATTTAATTGCGCCAGCACGAGATGCGTTGGATGGCTGGGTTCCACCGACAAGCTCGCTTCCAGATAATTCTGGGCTTTGCCCCACAGTTCGCAATGGAGGCAAAGTTTGCCAAGAGCAAATAGCAGACACGCGTCATTAGGATGAGACTTAAGCCATGCTTCGGCCCGCTCAATTTGCCTGATTGCATCGGTTCCCAGACATTCCGCATACAGCCCAGCCAATTCGGAATCCCATTGTCTATCCAGACTTTGCTCGATAATCTGGTGAGCCGTTACGCAGTCGTCTATTGCCGTGCACGCATGGGCCGCGGCAGCGGCCAATTTGCTGTCTTTCTTATCCACCGAAGATATCGTTTGCCAGTATTCCCTCAGTGCCTGCGGATTCAATATCCTGCTTTTGAGATTTTCCAGATGGGCGTTGCACCGTAATTGCTGTATCAAAGTCTTATCGAAGGCATTGCGCTGTTCCAGCTGCCCGAGCAAATCCAGTACCTCATCCCAGTTTTTTGACCCCTGCCGCGCCTTCAGTTCCAGCCGCAGTGCGGCAGTATGCTGGCGCCCGCCTGTGGCACGCAGGGATTGCAGTATTCTCAGCGCTTCTCCCGGCCGGCGTTCATCCAGCAGCAGTTCGGCGTGCGTCATAAGTCGCAGCGCTATTTCTTCTGGCGCAATATTTTCCGCGATGGCGATAAACTCGTCACGCTGAGGATACTTTCTTAGTTCATGTGCGGAACGCGCGGCGATCATGGCATTAATCGCGCTAACCAGGGGCAGTTCTTGCAGTTCCAGCGCGGCAGCGGACGCTTTCTCCGCCTTGGCGTAACGGCCCTCGAAGAAGGCCTTGAGACCATCCAGCATCATCCCTCGTGCTTTTTCGCGCCGCCGGCGCAGGCGGAACTCGTTTACCTCTGTTGGCAGCCGCAGGGTAATGACAGCCAGCCGCATTACAAAATAGGCAATAAAAACCAGCACCACCAGCAATACCGCCAACAGATTGAGCGATAGTTCGACGCGATAAGGTTGCGCCACCACCAGCACATAACCGCTGTTATATCGGGTCGCGAGCGTTACCGCTACTGCCACGGCAAACAACGCCAGTAACCAGAGCACCCACTTCATCTACTTCCTCGTTCGTGCGCGAGACGGTAATTACGCACCGCATCAAGGCTCGCGGAAATACGAGGTAACTCGATGCCAACTTCGCTGTCCTGCAATTGATGCAATGCTCCCAGCATATTGATGACCGCTTCCGATTTATTGTTGTAATATCGATTGATCCAGTCCAGGGCGGTGTTGATATCAACCTTGAAACTGGCTCCATCGCGAGCAAGCAGCGCATGCCGGGCAGATAACAAGCGCAATTTTAAATTCTCACGCAAGAAATAGGCTTGGGAGGGCGATAACAGTGCGACATCCGGCTTATCCATGCGCTGGATACGTACCAACCGCTTTACGTCCTCCCATGCCTCACGCAGGAACTTGAGCCATACAGTTTCCGCTGCTGGAGCCTGGCCTGGGGAAGAGGTCGTTTCCGGCGGACGGAGTTCCATCGCCAAGGGCAGCGTATCGGATGCGGCAGCGAGATTGTCCAGACGCAGGCTGATTCCCACAGTATCGACATATGGCGCCGCTTTCAGGAGATCCATATCCTTTGCCAGGATTTTACGTAAAGGGGATAGTTGCGGGCGGTCAATACGTTGCAACCGGGTATCGGCCTCTTGCATCGCGATCAGAGCAGCCTTGACATTACTAGCCAGCTGCAGTTGCTGACTGGCGATAAGCAGCAGTTGCTCCACTTCCTCCAGCGTTACTTCATCGCGATTACGCGTAAGCTCCTGGTAAAGCGCCTCCAGGGCAAGTTGCTGGCTCTGCGATTCAGCCAGCTTGGCTTCAAGCAGACTGAGCTTTGTTTCCGCACGGCGCCCTGCCTCAGTCGCCTCGGTTGCGAGATTGCGCGACTCTTTACCGGAGGTATCCGCTTCAGCCAGGCGTTTTGCCAACTCAAGTTGCAAGCCTGCAATCTGATCACGGGTGTCGTACCACTGCCACGCCACAATGAGGGTAAAAATTAGGATAAAAATCAAAACAGGATTGATGCGCTTAGGTAATCCCCCAGGCATCCCCTTAGACATTCTCTTGCGCAGCCCCGGCGGTTTATCGGTATTGTCCTGTTGGATTTCCGCACTCATGATTTTCTTGAAACGCAATCGTCGCCGCTGGCTTCCGGTTGGAAATAATTTAACAGGCCTTGCAGCAAACCTTCATCTCCAGCAGCGGTCGGAATCACTTGAGTGAGTCCGAGTTTCCTTGCGGTTTTGGCTATGCGCTCATGGGATACGAACAACGGTGTTTTCT
>JBKJYB010000255.1:0-3182 GCA_046716045.1 Nitrosospira sp. | reverse complement strand
CCTTACATATAATAAGGTTATAGCTTTATTTGACAGACACCCTACAGGTTACGCACGCATATGCTGAATTACCTGAAGCGCATGAGAGATGTTGACGACGCTTCCAACTAGTACCTACGTCCGATGGTCAAAATGACTAAAACCGATAAGATAGCACTCGTCACTATTTGGATCTCTGAATAAGCCAAGTTGCTCGCAACGTGCTCCAAGAGGACTCGTTCAAAGGTTGTAGATTAACTAATAATTTTACTTTTCCAGCATTAAATTTAGAAAGTAGGTATATGAAAAGCCTGACCGCGGCGTTATCAGTGGTGGCATTACTCCCGGAACCGTTGGCGGCGAATGCTACGTTAATTGATCCTATTCCTTTTGCATCTTTTGCCGACAGTCCATTCGCGCGCGCTTTATTTGATTATTTTAAAGGCTTGGAAGACCACCTCCCCGCTTCGCGGCAAATGGCGTCACGGTCTGCTGGCGCGTGGGGCCCGGACGATGTGGATGATGGCTTGATAAATGACGCTGGAATGTCAGGCCACACGTGGTATTTTGATGGCATTTCGAGCATAACATTTACCTTTGGCGCAGCATTGCTTGGGACGTTGCCAACACATGCCGGTTTGGTATGGACGGACCTGGGTCTGGCCAACGTTCGGGCAGGTTTCGGTAGCGTACTCTTTGAAGCTTTCGATACGGGGAATAACTTGCTTGGCCTTATTGGGCCATCCGCGCTGGGAGATGAACTATTTGCAGGTCAAATGGCAGAGGACCGTTTCTTTGGTATCACTAATGGGGACGGAATTGGTTCAGTGCGCATCAGCTTGCTTAATAGTAGCGAGCAGGGGTTGGATAACCTGCAATACGATGCCACGAAGTTCGCGCAATTCGCTGTTGACTTGGACCCGGCTGCTACGCTCGCCTTGCTCGTTGTCGGCCGCGCCGGAACCGGGTTCACCCGCCGGCGTTTGCACAGTTGATACGATTGTGCGGAGCCTTTTAAGGTTTTTTATTGGAAAGATAAGCTTGAGCGATAACGCTCCATAGAAAAGATGCACCTGAAAGGCGCATCACAAGTAACTGGATTTTGGTAACAGTATTAAATCAATCCTTTGGATATTCTTTTCCCATATTGCTATGGCTGCGGGCGTAACCGAAATAGATGATCAGGCCGAGCACGGCCCAGTACACGAATAATCTGATGGTTCCCCAGCCCAGGCTGATGAATAATAAGGCACATCCACCCATTGCCAGTGGGCCAACAATCCAGATGATCGGCGTGCGGAAAGGGCGATGGCGACTGGGTTCACGGCGGCGCAACACCATCACGCTCAGAGCCACCATGAAGAATGCAAACAGCGTGCCTGAGTTGGACACATCGGCCAGCATGACGACCGGGAACATCGCGGCGAACAAGGCCACGGTAATACCGGTGATGAGGGTGACGACATACGGTGTGTAAAAACGCACATGGATGTGCGAGAAAACCTTCGGCATGAGGCCATCACGTGACATGGTGAACAGGACGCGGGTTTGCCCGTAAATCATCATTAGAACCACGGAGGGAAGGGCGATAATGGCGGCGGAGGCCACCCAGTTGCCAACAGTGGGGTAACCGGCCGCGCGCAACACAAAAGCCAGGGGTTCTTTGGATTGCGATAGCTCGCCGCCGGGTTGGGCGCCCACAGCACCGACTGCTGCATAGGCAACGATCAGATAAAAAATCGTACAGATACCCAGTGATCCTATCAGGCCAATCGGTACATTACGGTTTGGATTCCGGGTTTCTTCGGCCGCCGTCGAGACCGCATCGAAACCGATATAGGCAAAAAAGATGGAGGCGGCCGCGCCCAATACCCCGACTCCGGAAGCCGGGGTGCCCCAGCCGTTGGGTAGCATGGGCTCAAAGTTGATCGCGTTGACAGCAGGCAGAGCCAGAACGATAAATACCGTGAGAGCGATAATTTTAACAATCACCAGGACGGTGGTGAATCTGGCGCTCTTTGCGGTACCGATGATCAGGAGAAAGGTGACGAAAAGTGAAACCAGAAATGCCAGCAGATTGAAACCTCCGGCGGAGGTTGTGCCATCCGTCAGGACAATGGTGTCGTGCGGTCCTGCGGTCAAGGCTAGCGGCAGGCCATAGCCGATCTCATGCAGAAAGCCGTTAATATAGCCGGACCAGCCGACAGCCACGGCGGCCGCCGCGACCGCATACTCCAGAATAAGCGCCCAGCCTACCATCCAGGCGATCAGTTCGCCAAATACCGCGTAAGAGTAGGTATAGGCCGATCCCGCCACCGGCACCATCGCGGCAATTTCCGAGTATACCAGGGCCGCCAGCGCGCAAATGAAGCCGGCAATGACAAATGAATAAATCATGCCAGGGCCCGCTTTCTCGGCTGCGACCGAGGTCAGTACAAAAATACCCGTGCCGATGATAGCCCCGATACCAAGCATCGTAAGATCAAACGCTCCCAGCTGGCGTTTGAGTCCTCTCGTTTTGGCTGACTCCAGTATATGGTCCAGGGATTTGACGCGATCAAACAGCATCTTGTTCTTCCGTATAAAAAACCGTGTTATTTTTTCTTCGTGTAGCCGGGCAACGAAGGAATGCGCCACAGATACCACGCTGCTACTGTCCGGTAAGGGCTGCAAAGCAGGCCAACGTTTTCCATTTCTCTACGATTGGGCACAGCATCGAGGGATTTCAGGAACCGGTACCCTTTGCGTACGCCAAAATCGTCAGCCGGCATGACGTCCAACCGTTCGAGCGTATAGATAAGCAGCATTTCCACCGTCCAGCGGCCAATGCCCGGCAGTTCGATGAGCCGGGCAATCAGTTCATCGTCAGGCATTCCGTCCGCGATATCTCGCGGCGGTACAAAGCCGCTCAACGCGCCTTCCGCAATGCCTTTGATAGTTTCGATCTTACGCGTGGAAAAACCGCAGGCGCGAAAATGATCGAACGCAGTGGCCAATATTTGATTCGGATCCGGAAACGGGCGTCCGGGATACATACCCAGAAACCGCGCAATAATCGCGTCAGCCGCGCGCGTGTGGAGTTGCTGGTAGGCCACAGCTCTGATCAAAGCCTCGTAGGGCTCACGCGCCGGTAATGATCGATGCATGCATGGCCCGGCAAGGTTTATCAACCGCGCCCAATCTTCGTCGATCAGCGAGAGGTG
>JBKJYB010000254.1:0-4803 GCA_046716045.1 Nitrosospira sp. | reverse complement strand
CCGCCACCTACCGATTGTTCAAGCTGGAGAATCTGGAGCCAGCTTGCGAAGACTACGGTCAATCCGTGGTTTATCGCGGGACGATACCCAACCATCCCCACCTATTTATACTCGACAAACATCACCGTATTGAAACCGGAAAGCATTTCGCTGTCTGTGGCAACACATGGCGCATGCTGCATGACACCCGGCTCGCCGCGCATTTTGAGTTCTACGGTAACTTTGAGCGGCACTACGGTATTTTCGCCGGCTGTGGTATGGGGCTACCCTATAACGACACCGCAAGCGACGCCACAAACAATCCGACAGGCGGGTGTTGCTAGCCGCGAACCATGAACCTAAATCCGGCAGTTGACTGCTCATTTTTTAGTGTAGCGCCATGACTCGCGATGATTCTTCACCTCACTCGACATTCACCTTTTGGGTGAGTTCGCTACAGGGTGGATTGCACGGTTTTTGCGGCACATGGCTGCGTTGTTCGCAACGCCTTGGAATGGAATGGCGCCCCGAAGCGTCGCACGAGGGGCCCCGCGAAGCGGGGATCGGGCAGCGTAGGAGATGCTGCGATCGCGTTCCACGTGCATGGGGCACCCGCATCCCGCTTCGGGGTCGCACCTTCCTGCGGAAGGCACTGCTCCGCCCTGCGCGGTCGCATTCCGCGTTATTGCGCCTTGCCCTGCACCCCAAAAACCGCACACTCCACCCCGTCCAACTGCCGGATTTAGGATGAAAGTAATTCCCACCAGCGTCGAACAACGCGGCCATTCCGAACACTGGCAGCGTACTCCAGGCGGCGAACCGCGTGGTTTTATCCGGCCGCATGCTCTGGATGAGTTGTGGTTTCACACCGGTACCGCCTGTAACCTCGCCTGCCCTTTCTGTCTCGAAGGCTCGAAACCGGGAGATGATCGCCTGCAGCTGTTGCGGTTTGACGATGCCATACCGTTTGTGGACGAGGCACTCGATCTTGGTGTCAAACAATTTTCCTTCACCGGGGGCGAACCTTTCATCAATAAGGACATAGTGGGTATCCTCGACTACGTATTGATGCATCGGCCTTGCCTGGTGCTAACCAACGCAACCGAGCCATTAATCAAGCGTCTGCAACAATTGGAACCATTACGTGGTCGGCCGCACGCGCTGAGTTTCCGTGTTAGTCTGGATTATCCTGATGCCATTCGGCATGACGCCGGGCGCGGCGAGGGCATGTTTGCCAGCGCGCTGGAGGGCTTACGCAGACTCCATGACATGGGGTTCCATGTGTCAGTGGCGAACCAACTCGTGCCTGACGTCACGCCAGATGTGATTGCGGCGAGCTTTGCCGGCGTTTTTCGCACTGCTGGTTTACCCGAGGATCTGCCGCGTATCGAATTCCCCGAATTTCACCCGCCTGGCGCGCGCGTGACGCCACCACAAATAACCGGACACTGTATGACAGCCTTCCGGACCGAGGAGATACGCCGCTCCTTCATGTGCGCATTCAGCAAGATGGTGGTGAAAAGCGGGGGCCGGATGCGGGTTTATGCTTGCACCCTTGTCGATGACGATCCGGATTACATTCTCGGTGAAACGCTGACAGAAGCTATGCAGATATCCGTGAGTATGAACCACCACCGCTGCTACAGCTGTTTTAAATATGGTGCCACCTGCAGCGAAATGAAAACAGCAAAATGAATTGCTGTCCGCGAATTTTGATTTTTAGAGGCGCCCGGGATGAAACATTGGTGGCTGCTCATATTGCTGGTGCTATTGGCTGGATTGTTCTTCGCATTTGATCTCCAACGGTTCCTCAGTCTCGAAATGCTCAAGAACAGCCGGGACGCGCTGCAACAAGCCTTTCAGGCGAGGCCAATGCAAGTCATTGGCCTCTATGTCGCGGTTTATATCGTCATAACCTCGCTTTCCCTGCCCGGTGCAACGTTGATGACGCTGGCCGGCGGCGCCATCTTCGGGCTATGGGTGGGTATTTCGGCGGCGGTCATCTCCGCCAGTATCGGCGCAACCGTGGCTTTCTGGACGGCGCGCTATCTGTTTCGCGATGCTGTGCATCAACGCTTCGGTGACCGCATGGCGGCAATCAATGCCGGCATTGAGCGTGATGGCGCATTTTATCTCTTCACCTTGCGTCTGGTGCCGGTATTTCCTTTTTTCATAATCAATCTACTAATGGGGCTTACTGCCATCAGGACCGGCACCTTCTTCTGGGTCAGCCTGTCAGGCATGCTTGCCGGTACCGCGGTTTATGTCAACGCCGGGACCCAGTTAGCCACGCTCACCAGTTTGTCCGGCATTTTGTCGCCATCGCTAATCGGATCGTTTGTTCTGCTGGCTGTATTCCCATGGCTGACGCGGTGGGGGCTGGCGCGTATCAAGGAGAGGAGAGTGCGCGGACATTGGCCCAGGTCGTCCAGGCCAAGCCGATTCGATCGCAATCTGGTGGTTATCGGGGCCGGTGCGGCGGGCTTGGTAACATCATACATAGCAGCCAGCACGCGCGCCAAGGTGACATTGATCGAAGGCTATAAGATGGGGGGCGACTGTCTAAATTTCGGGTGTGTACCTTCCAAGTCACTGATTCGTTCAGCTAGCTTTCTGCGACAGGCGCGGCATGCCAAAGATCTTGGCATTGCCAGCGCAACGGTCGACTACAATTTCGGTGATGTGATGGCGCGCGTGCATCGAATCATAAGTACGATTGAACCGCACGATTCGGCGGAACGCTATACAAAACTGGGGGTGGAAGTCATCCATGGCAATGCGCGCATCACTTCGCCCTGGACGGTGGAGGTCAACGGACAGACTATAACCACCTGCGCCATTGTCATAGCCACCGGCGCGTCTCCCACTATTCCCCCGATTCCGGGGCTGGAACAGGTGCGCTACTATACGTCAGACACCATCTGGTCGCTCACGGAACGGCCCGAACGGCTCGTTGTGCTGGGTGGCGGACCCATTGGCTGTGAGTTGGCGCAAGTATTTGCACGTCTGGACTGTCAGGTCACGCAAGTGGCGAGAACGGGTTTGATGAGGCGAGAGGATGCCGATGCCGTTGCGCTGATTGAAGCGGCGCTGCGCGCCGATGGAGTGCGTGTATTGACTCAAACCGAGGTTATTCGTTGTGAGCGCGAATCCGGTAAGCAATGTTTGATTGTGCGCTACCAAGACGGAACCGAAGAAGCGCTTTCATTCGATGCCATGTTGTGCGCAGTGGGGAGGACAGCCCGGACCGAAGGTTTCGGCCTGGAAGAATTGGGAATTCCGATTTCACCAAAGCGTACCATTGAAACGGATGCCTGGTTGCAGACACTTTATCCCAATATCTACGCTTGCGGCGATGTGGTGGGACCATACCAGTTTACCCACGTTGCGGCACATCAGGGCTGGTATGCGGCGGTCAATGCGCTGTTTGGCGCAGTGAAACGCTTTAAGGTGGATTACACGGTGATTCCGTGGACCACATTTACCAGTCCGGAAGTTGCCCGGGCCGGATTATCGGAAAATGAAGCCAAGAAGCGTGGTATCTCCTATGAGGTGACATGCTACGGACTGGAGAACCTCGACCGCGCCATTGCCGATGAAGCAGCGCATGGTTTCGTCAAGGTGCTCAGCGTGCCAGGTAAAGATCGTATTTTGGGCGTGACCATAGTTGGGGAGCACGCCAGCGACCTGCTGGCGGAGTTTGTGCTGGCGATGAAACATGGTCTCGGCCTCAACAAGATACTCGGCACCATCCACACGTACCCAACCTGGTCGGAGGCCAACAAATATGCCGCAGGCGAATGGAGGCGCGCGCACGTGCCATATCGCCTGCTTGATTGGGTGGAAAAATATCACGCCTGGCGGCGAGGCTAAAAGTATGAAACCAGCATCGATGATGCGATATATTATGTTCGCTACAGGACTATTGCTGGGATCTGGCTGGAGCCAGTCCGGCAACGCTGCTTCACAAAAACTGGTTTTAACCGGCGCCAGCACGATCGCTCCGTTAGCGGGAGAACTCGCCCGGCGCTTCGAGTCGCTCCATCCCGGCACGCGAATAGATGTGCAGACCGGTGGTTCTGCACGTGGCATTAACGATGCCCGCCAAGGCACCGCCGACATTGGCATGGTATCCCGTGCCTTGAAACCCGAGGAGAAGGATTTGCGTGCGCATACTATCGCCCTGGATGGTGTCGGCATTATTCTTCATGCGAGTAACGCAATCGCCGCGCTAAGCCGGCAGCAGGTTATCGGCATTTATACCGGCAACATCGTCAACTGGAAGGCTGTGGGTGGACAAGACGCGCCTATCACCGTGGTTAACAAGGCGGAAGGCCGCTCGACCCTTGAGCTGTTTTTGAACTATTTAAAATTGAAGAACAGCGATATCAAGCCGCACGTGATCATTGGTGATAACGCGCAGGGGGTAAAGACGGTGGCAGGCAACCCGAATGCCATCAGCTACGTTTCAATAGGTGCGGCCGAATATGAAATAACACGCGGCACGGCGATCAAGCTATTGCCGCTCGATGGCGTCGTGGCATCGGTGGTTAATGTACGTAACGGCACTTTCCCGCTGTCACGGCCGCTCAATCTGGTAACGCGGGGAGCGCCACAAGGATTGATTCGGGAGTTCATAGAATTTGCCCGCTCGGAGCAAGTACATGATCTGGTCGAAGCACAGTATTTCGTCCCCGTCAGCGTCCGCTGAGCCAGCGCCGGTGGATAAGTTGATACTCTGGCTTCTGCGCGGTGGAGCAGGCATCGCGGCGGCTCTGGTGCTGCTGATTCTCTTATTCCTGACAGTCGAGTCCTGGCCTGCGC
>JBKJYB010000253.1:0-4446 GCA_046716045.1 Nitrosospira sp. | reverse complement strand
CCAGTACCGGCGCCAGCCATTTTTCTGTTTCTTCCAATGTCCAGCCTTTGCGCTTCGCATAATCCTCCACCTGATCCTTATTTATTTTGCCCACAGCGAAATAATCAGCTTCGGGATGAGAAAAATAAAAGCCTGATACCGCCGCTGTAGGTACCATGGCGTAGGATTCGGTCACGATAATGCCGGCGTTTTCCGGCGCTTTCAGCAGTTCAAACAACGGTCCTTTCTCGGTGTGGTCAGGGCAGGCCGGGTAACCCGGCGCGGGACGGATGCCGCGATATTCTTCGTTGACGAGTTGCTCATTGCTCAGGTCTTCATCTTTGACAAAACCCCAGAATTCGCGCCGTACCCGCCAGTGCATGTGTTCGGCAAAAGCTTCCGCCAGTCGGTCGGCCAGCGCTTTCAATATAATCGCGCTGTAATCATCATGGGCCTCCTCAAAAGCCTTGACCCGTGCGTCTATGCCCAGCCCGGCAGTCACGGCGAATGCACCGATGGCGTCCCGAATCCCGGTTTCCTTGGGTGCTATAAAGTCAGCCAGGCATAGATTCGGGCGTCCAGCAGGTTTCGTGGTCTGCTGCCGCAGATTGTGGAAAGTCATCGCCAGCCTGGTGCGGGCTTTGTCGGTATAGATTTCGATGTCGTCACGGTTCACGGTATTCGCCGGAAACAGGCCGACCACGGCATTGGCGCCGAGCCATTTCTGTTCGACAATTTTCTTCAGCATGGCCTGGGCATCGCGGAACAGCGTGGTGGCAGCCTCACCCACTACCTCATCTTGCAGAATCGCCGGATAACGTCCCGACAACTCCCATGCCTGAAAAAATGGTGTCCAATCTATATGGGGTACTATTTTTTCCAGCGGGTAATTTCTTAATGATCTCACGCCGATGAAATCCGGTTCAGGCGGAGTGTAGTTCGCCCAATCGGTTTTAAAAGCGTTATTCCGGGCTTCCGCAATAGTCAGCATGGGTGCCGGTCCCTTTTTGTTCTTATGCTGGGTACGGACTTTTTCGTACTCCGCCTGTAATCCCCGCACGTAATCCGCCCGCAAATCCTGCGACAGCAAATTGCTACACACACCTACGGCGCGGCTCGCATCCGGCACCCACACGGTAACCCCTTCGTAATGCGGCGCGACTTTCACGGCGGTGTGCACCCGCGAAGTGGTTGCGCCACCAATCAATAGCGGAATGGTAAACCCTTCACGCTGCATTTCTTTCGCCACGTGCGCCATTTCCTCCAGCGAGGGTGTGATCAATCCCGACAGACCGATCATGTCGGCATTCTCGCGCCGGGCCATTTCCAGAATCTGTGCACAAGGCACCATAACGCCCATGTTCACGACTTCATAGTTGTTGCATTGGAGCACGACCGTAACGATGTTTTTGCCGATGTCATGGACGTCACCCTTGACGGTGGCGATGACGATCTTGCCCTTGGCTCTGGAATCACCCGACAACTTCTTTTCTGCCTCAATGAATGGCAACAAGTGCGCCACTGCCTGCTTCATTACGCGTGCCGACTTGACTACCTGTGGTAAAAACATCTTGCCCGAGCCGAACAGGTCGCCTACCACATTCATGCCATTCATGAGCGGACCCTCGATCACCTGGATCGGGCGCCCGCCCTGATTACTGATTTCGAGCCGTGCCGCCTCGGTATCTTCCACGATGTAAGTGGTGATGCCTCTCACCAGCGCGTGTGTTAGACGCTCCTGGACCGACTGATCGCGCCATGACAGATCTTCGATGTTCTCCTTGCTTTTTCCCTTGAAGCTCTCTGCAAACTCCACCAACCGCTCGGTGGGCGTAACGTCCCCTTCGATTGGGCGGTTGAGCAGCACATCTTCGACCCGTTCCAGCAAGTCCTTGGGAATGTCGGAGTAGACACCCAGTTGCCCGGCGTTGACGATGCCCATGGTCATGCCGGCCTGGACCGCGTGGTAGAGGAATGCGGTATGGATTGCCTCCCGAACGGGCTCGTTGCCGCGGAAAGAGAATGACACATTCGATACGCCGCCACTTATCTTGGCATAGGGCAGGGTTTGCTTGATGATACTAGTGGCTTCGATGAAATCAACGCCGTAATTATTGTGTTCCTCGATGCCGGTGGCGACCGCGAAAATGTTGGGATCGAAAATGATGTCTTCAGGCGGAAAACCCACCTGGTCAACCAGTATGCGGTAGCAACGCTTGCAGATTTCCACCTTGCGTTCTTTCGTGTCGGCCTGACCTAATTCATCGAAAGCCATCACAATGACCGCCGCACCATAGCGGCGGGCAAGTTTTGCGTGTTCGATAAACTCCGCTTCGCCTTCCTTCATGCTGATCGAGTTGATGATGGCCTTGCCCTGCACGCATTTGAGTCCCGCTTCGATCACCGACCACTTGCTCGAATCAATCATGACCGGTACGCGGCTGATATCGGGTTCGGCGGCGATAAGATTCAGGAACGTCACCATCGCCTTCTGCGAATCGAGCATCGCCTCATCCATGTTGATGTCGATGATCTGTGCACCACTCTCCACCTGGTTGCGGGCAACGCTCAGCGCTTCCGCGTAGTTATTACCCAGTATCAAACGGGCGAAGGCCTTTGAGCCGGTGACATTGGTTCGCTCGCCGACATTCACGAACAGCGAATCGTCGCCGATAGTGAGAGGCTCCAGCCCGGACAGCCGCAACTTTTTCGGAATATCGGGGATGGCTCGCGGCGCAATACTGCTCACCGCATCGGCGATGGCTTTGATATGCGCCGGTGTCGTGCCGCAGCAACCGCCGACGATATTGACAAAGCCCGATTGCGCAAACCCCTTGATCAGACTGGCGGTATATTCGGGCGATTCGTCATAGCCGGTTTCCGCCAGCGGATTGGGCAGGCCGGCATTGGGATGCGCACTGACATACACACCGGCGACCCTGGAAAGCTCCTCGATATAAGGGCGCATCAGTTCCGCCCCTAAAGCGCAGTTGAGTCCTACCGACAGTGGACGCGCGTTACTTACGGAATTCCAGAAAGCTTCAGGTGTCTGTCCGGATAGTGTCCGTCCGGAAGCATCCGTGATGGTTGCCGAAATCATGACGGGCAGGCGCATGCCATGCGTCTCAAAATATTGATCTATGGCAAATAGCGCGGCCTTGGCATTCAGGCTATCGAATATGGTCTCGACCAGCAGAATATCGGCACCGCCGTCAGTCAGGCCGCGAATGGATACCGAATAATCCGCTACCAGTTGATCGAAGGTGATGCCGCGAAAACCGGGGTCGTTCACATCGGGCGAGATCGATGCAGTTTTCGTGGTCGGCCCAAGCACTCCCGCGACGAAGCGCGGCTTGTCCGGGGTTTTCGCTTCCATTGCTTGCACGGCTTCCCGTGCCAGCTTAGCCCCGACAAAATTCAGTTCGTATACCAGATCCTCCATGTGGTAATCCGACATTGAGGCGGCGGTGGAATTGAAGGTGTTGGTCTCGATGATGTCGGCGCCGGCCTCCAGGTAGCCGGTATGGATGGCGCGGATGATCTGCGGCTGGGTGAGGGTCAGAAGGTCGTTATTGCCCTTGAGGTCATGCGGAAAATCGGCAAAACGCGACCCGCGATAATCCGTCTCGTTGAGCTTGTAGCTCTGGATCATCGTGCCCATGGCACCATCCAGCATCAGAATGCGGCGGGATAGGAGGTCTTGCAGTAATGCGGTGCGGGGATGTTCGTTCATGACTAGACTGGTTCCGGTGGAGGCTGGATTCTATCATGCCCCATCAGTATTTTGCCTGACCCCACCGGGAATAGCGGGGTTGCCGTTTCACTTGGCAGCCTGTCGGACTTAAAGGAAATCGGCTGCAAAAGCGCCTGGCCGGTCTATATTTCGCCGCTTTTTCGACCAATAGAACAACTATTGGCCTTCAAAATCGTCAAAATCTACCCTCACCCAGTCGCATTTTCGCTTCGATTCTTCAAATCCGGCAGGCTGCTAATGGATTTTGCCTGCTTTTCAATGCTGCGTAGAACACGTCTTGCGGATCGAAGCGAACCTTCTATGAAACCCTGGTAGTCAGAAAATGCTTCGCCACAGATATGGATATTCTTTTTTTCTGAGGTATCCTGATCAATTCGCGGTCATGCATGCCGGTTGCTGCCCCCGCAATGGAGGTCAAAACGGCGAGGAAGAAGATACAGGGGAAAGAGGTCAGGATGGTTGGCCGTGATTTGAGTATTTTCATTTTCAAATCATTCCTTAGCATTCAATGGTGATAATCATTTCCGAATCGTATTCAATTTCGATGACTGCTAGCGCATTTTCCGCGTCTAATTTCTATCCAGCCTTCGGTACTGCACTGCTTCCGCGATATGCGTACTGGTGATGCCGTCGCTTGACGCCAGATCGGCGATGGTACGTGCCACTTTCAAAACGCGATGATAAGCCCGTGCCGAAAAATTCAGGCGGCTGAT
>JBKJYB010000252.1:0-4816 GCA_046716045.1 Nitrosospira sp. | reverse complement strand
GTTCCGGAAGGCTCCGGGAAGATCGATGCAGACGATGTGGCGACAAATGAATAACGGGCGCTCTGAGCAGGTCAGTCGCCGTATCCTGCCACGTCTTGTATCATGCCCGAAAACGCCGTTGCAGCTTACGTAGGATGGGTGGAGCGTAGCATAACCCATCAAAACCACACATAATGCGCCGCCAATACCCCGGCCGCTGGCGCATCAAGGCAGCGTTTTCACGCGGTTTGCCGGATTGCAATCCCGGGCGGTATGGAATAAGGCCGAATGATGGGTGGAGCGTAGCGCAACCCATCCTGCCTGACGGCTAGAATTTAACGCCGGTGCCGACCAATTCCGACGAGACAATCTTATAAATGAATTCCGCTGGCTCAAGGCTATCCTGCTGATGACCGGCGACTTCAGCCTGGGGATACATGAAAAACGGGAGTTCGCCCAAAACACTATCTTTCGCCAGGGTGATGTCTCTGCCATGATTAAACGCCACCCAGTTCATTTCCCAAGCACCAAACAATTTCTCGCGCAGGGCAACCACGCGTGGATTAGTAATGGGTAAATCTTCATCCAGCGCCAGTTGACGCACATCAGCGGGGTCCACAGGGACCCACCCCAGACCGGCGAGGTAAAATTCAGGGCGGCAGTGCTGAGCGGTGGTGACATCGCCCGACCGGCCAAGTGCTTTATGCGCCGCGGACTCATCTATGCGAATTCCATAATTATCCCGGGCGGGAACACCCGCGGCCCGCGTGAGTCCCACAAAGAGAGCGTTGAGGTCGGCGCATTTTCCACCCAGATTGCCGGATTCCAGCATGGATTTGATATCACCTCGTCCGCAGCCCCGCGTTGCCGGATCGCGATAGGAATTCTCTACCACCCAATCGTATACCGCCTGCGCTTTTTTTAGAGACGATTGGGCATTGGCCTCTTTGACGATGGATAAAGCGGTCTTGCGCACAATGCCATCCAGCGGAATATGCTTGGTCGGCTGCAGATAACGTTTCACCTCGGCAGGGATGCTGGCCGTGCCACGCTCGGAATAGTGGCTCAAATCGACAACGCGATCGGTAGTTTTTATAATGCTGCTTACCACCACACTGCGCGGACCGGTGCCGCGCCACTCAGCATAAAACATCGGGGAAGTTGTTCCCGGGATGTTGTCAAACCTGGCGATGTCCGCGTTGCCGCTCCATACGCTACCCTGAGAAAACTGATGGGCGGTATCGTTGGTATCCGGTAACGGTAGCCATAGACGCGCCTTTTTTCCTTCATTGGGGAGGTCAACCTTGTAGGTCAGACGGTAGCTGTGCGATCGTGGCCGAACAGCCTGCTGACCGAATACGGATGACGGAATCGGAAATAATGCGGCGCTCACCCCACTGACCCCCGCTAGTTTGATAAAATCCCTACGCTTCATGATCTTTCCCCGCTATTCTGGTTCAATCTTAACAATCGAAAGCGCGAATCTAATCCTGCCTTTCGGCTAAGTCAACCCACATTTTCAACTCTTATTTCAAATCCCTTTTCTATCAATGACTACTCCCGCCGGACTGCTTCCCGCCATCGAACTCGAAACCGGAGTTCGCCCCACTCACACGATCTTGTGGATGCATGGCCTCGGAGCCGATGGCAACGATTTTGTTCCCATCGTGGACGAACTCGCGTTGCCTCCCAATCTCCACATCCGTTTTGTATTTCCACACGCACCCATGCGGCCGGTGAGCATTAACCGGGGTTTGGTGATGCGGGCATGGCACGACTATGACGTAGTCGATCCAGATTCCGACCTTCGTGAAGATATGGCAAGCTTGCGCGATTCGCAGCGGGAAATCGAAGCGTTGATTGATCGCGAAAAGCACCGTGGTATCAAGCCGGGGAATATTGTTCTCGCAGGCTTTTCCCAAGGCGGAGCCATGGCGCTGCAAACCGGTTTGCGTTACCCGGAAAAACTCGCCGCAATCATGGCATTATCGTGTTATCTGCCGGCGTCGAAAACGCTTGCGGCAGAGGCGGATCGAGCCAATTCCGACATATCGATTTTCATGGCACATGGCAGCGCCGACAACGTCGTACCCATGACACTGGCGGCGGCGGCAAGGCGGCAGTTGCGCGAATCAGGCTATGCTGTGGAGTGGCACGAATATCCGATGGCGCATTCTGTTTGCGCAGACGAAATAGCCGATATCAGTGATTGGCTGAAAAGAGTTTTGATGTAGCCCTATGGAAAGGTGGGGCGTAGGGGGCGTAGGATGTCAATTATCCTCTATTCAAGCGTATCTTCATCGCCCCGCTACAATCAGCTACTTCATACGGCTACGGTTTTCTGTCGCCGATACGTCGAAAAGGGAAAGATTGCCGCAATATCGCGTATGGTGTGGCCTCTGGCATCATTTAATCCTTGACCGGCTGAAATCTTGACGAATTCTTGACTTGCGCCTGACACTACCTTCACACATACTATATTACCCTTCTAACAATAGGGTATTTCTACAATTAAAATAGAAACGGAGGGGACTAAAATGCATGCAGCTAGCCAACACCTGGAACCCGGAAAATTAGCAGGCCAACTGCCAAATTCCGTACTCTCAAAAGAGAATCGTGCGACACAGCGGATTGTGCATGTCGATGACGATCCGGATATTCGAGATACGGTCAAGCGTATCCTGAGCGCCAACGGATATGTAGTCGATAGCTACCAGACAATGGGAGATTTTCTGGACTCCCTTCGGGAGTCGGAGAGTCCCCCGGATCTGGCGATTCTCGATGTGATGGTCGAAACCATGGATGCCGGTCTGGACGCTTTTGTCGAAATCCGGAAGCGTTTCCCGCAACTCCACATGATATTCATGACTTCTCTCGGGGAAGAGATTCGTCCTTATTTTACAGGCGTATCCGACGAATGGATTTTAATTGTGGAAAAGCCGGTTGAGCCGGTCAGTTTTTTATCGATTATTCGTAGCCGTCTGGATAATGCAAATAACGCAAAGGTTTAAAGCGGATTCTTCCTCGAGAATTTAACCATGGCTCTTGCCGAATTCTCCTGGGACGCATCCAGGAATCGCTTTGCGTTCTCCAATATCGGGGTGACCGGCTCGAAACTCAGCGACGAAGTATTAGTCGACAACGCCCGTTGGTTTATTATTTTTCGATGGGGTGTAATCGGCATTCTCATCCTTTTTCAGATAGTAGCGGTTATCGCTTCAGATACACTTACCGACGCAGGCATCACTCATCAACAAGGATGGCCGCTCGCTATAACGCTGGTGTTATGCATCGCAAATATTATTTGCATCTATGCCCTGGATTCCCGCCGGCAAAGCAAATATAACTCCCCGTCGATAAATATCTGGGCTCAAATCATTATCGACCTTCTATGCCTGTCGGTTGTCGTGCATTATGTTGGCAGCATCGCAACGCCTGCCCCATTTTTTTATGTGCTGCACATTGCCTTGTCGTGTATTTTTTTCTCGGCAATGGAAAGTCTGATCGTGACGATTCTGGTTTGCGTCATGTATGCAATCGTTTTACTGATAGAAACCCCCCTTCTTTTTCTCTCTCCCCAATCCGTGCTGATAGGTTCCGGTACATCCAGCATAAACACACATAAAATCGATATCCTTTCATGGATGTTTACCCTCGACGTATTGTTTGTCATTGTCTGGTACGTGGTTTCACGGCTCGCTATCGTTGTACGTACGCGGGAACGCCAGCTTTTGGACGCATACGAACAGATCAGCCGGGCTCAGGTGGAGAAAGACCGGTACGCGGTTCTGATGACACACCAGCTCAAGGCGCCGCTGGATGCCATTCGCAGTAAAATCAATTTGATAAAAGGCGATTATTGCGGAGAGGTTTCACCTGAAATAAAAGACGTCATATTGAAAATCGATAGCCGTGCTTCGGGCATGGCGGGTCTGATTCTGGATGTACTCAAACTTGAGCGATTGAAAGCAGCGGCCCGGAGCGAAAATGCCCGGGAGCATGTCAATATCGAAGCGCTAATCCGCAAGTGCATCGACAAATTAAACCCCATCGCCAGTTCACGGCACATCGACATCAAAGTATCGATAGAGGACTTCGTGGTTGAAGGTATTCCCAATCAGCTTGAAATTCTCTTTGAGAATATCATTTCAAATGCGATCGCCTATTCATACAATGGGGCATCGGTAGAGATCGCATCCTCCGTTGACAGACAACGCCTATCCACCGTGGTAACGGTCACCGATCACGGGATTGGAATCGGAGATAAAGACTTGCCGCATATTTTCGACGAATATTTTTATACGCCCAGAGCCGCGCTCCACAATAGAACATCGAGCGGCATAGGGTTATCGATAGTTAAAACGGTTGCGGAAAATAACAAACTACAAATCAAAGTTTCCAGCGAACACAATATGGGGACAGCTTTTTCCGTTGTTTTTCACGGCGCGAAAAGTGCATCGGTTGCGGAAAAGAGTATTCAGAAACCTGGAAGTCCGGCTGTGCACCCGGCGAACTCACAGGGTGAGTCGCTGGAACCAGCCGGGTAAAAAAGGATATTCGCTGGGGCTTCTCACTATTTATCCGGCCGTGAGATATTATGAATTTCGTCATTCCGGGCTCGACCCGGAATCCAGTCCAAGTCAAGGGCTAGATTCAGTCAGCAATTTTTTTCTTGTAGTCTTAAGCTGTCCCCGCTGTATTTTGCTGTCGAGCCTCTTTGCCTGCGAGCTACGAGTCGGCTTGGTGGGCTTGCGTATCCGGGGTACTCTGGCTACGCCATCGATAAGCTCATACAGGCGTCTCAATGCCTCCTCGCGGTTTTTCTCCTGACTGCGAT
>JBKJYB010000251.1:0-2575 GCA_046716045.1 Nitrosospira sp. | reverse complement strand
TTTATGTCAACGCCGGGACCCAGTTAGGCACGCTCACCAGCCTGTCCGGCATTTTGTCGCCATCGCTAATCGGATCGTTTATTCTGCTGGCTGCCTTCCCGTGGCTGGCACGGCTGGGACTGGAGCGTGTCAAGGAGAGCAGAGTGCGCGGACATTGGCCCAGGTCGTCCAAGCCAGCCCGATTCGATCGTAATCTGGTGGTTATCGGGGCCGGTGCGGCGGGCCTGGTAACATCATACATAGCAGCCAGCACGCGTGCCAAGGTGACATTGATCGAAGGCTATAAGATGGGAGGCGACTGTCTCAATTTCGGGTGTGTACCTTCCAAGTCACTGATTCGTTCGGCTAGCTTTCTGCGACAGGCTCGGCACGCCAAAGACCTTGGCATTGCCAGCGCAACCGTCGACTACAATTTCGGTGACGTGATGGCGCGTGTGCATCGAATCATAAGTACGGTTGAACCGCACGATTCGGCGGAGCGCTATACGGAACTGGGGGTGGAAGTCATTCATGGCAATGCGCGCATTACTTCGCCCTGGACGGTGGAGGTCAATGGACAGACCATAACCACGTGCGCTATCGTTATCGCCACTGGCGCCTCTCCCGCTATCCCCCCGATTCCGGGGTTGGAGCAGATGCGCTATTATACGTCCGACACTATCTGGTCACTTACTGAACGCCCGGAGCGGCTCCTCGTGCTCGGCGGAGGACCGGTTGGCTGTGAGTTGGCGCAAGCGTTTGCACGCCTTGACTGTCAGGTCACGCAAGTGGCGAGAACGGGTTTGATGGAGCGTGAAGATGCGGATGCCGTTGCGCTGATTGAAGCGGCGTTGCGCGCCGATGGTGTGCGTGTATTGACTCAAACCGAGGCTATTCGTTGTGAGCGCGAATCCGGTCAGCAATGTTTGATGGTGCGTTACCAAGACGGAACCGAAGAAGCGCTTCCGTTTGATGCCATGCTGTGCGCAGTGGGAAGAACTGCCCGGACCGAAGGTTTTGGACTGGAGGAATTGGGAATTCCAATTTCACCAAAGCGTACCATTGAAACGGACGCGTGGCTGCAGACGCTTTATCCCAACATCTACGCTTGCGGCGATGTGGTGGGGCCATATCAGTTCACCCACGTTGCGGCGCACCAGGGTTGGTATGCATCGGTCAATGCGCTGTTTGGCGCCGTGAAACGCTTTAAGGTGGATTACTCAGTGATCCCCTGGACCACATTTACCAGTCCGGAAGTTGCCCGGGTCGGGTTATCGGAGGATGAGGCGAAGAAGCATGGTATTTCCTATGAGGTGACACGCTATGGGTTGGAGGACCTCGACCGCGCTATTGCCGATGAAGCGGCACACGGCTTTGTCAAGGTGCTCAGCGTGCCGGGTAAAGATCGCATTTTAGGCGTCACCATTGTTGGCGAGCACGCCAGTGACCTGCTGGCGGAATTCGTGCTGGCGATGAAACATGGTCTCGGTCTCAACAAAATACTCGGCACGATCCATACTTATCCGACTTGGTCGGAGGCCAACAAATACGCCGCAGGCGAATGGAGACGTGCACATGTGCCACATTGCCTGCTTGATTGGGTGGAAAAATATCACACCTGGCGGCGAGGCTAGCAGGCTGTTAGGGGCATGAAAATATTGTCGACAACGCAGTACGTGATGTTAGCAGCGGCGTTATTGCTGGGATTTGGCTGGAGCCTGTCCGGTAATGCCGCTTCCCAAAAACTGGTTTTGACCGGCGCCAGCACGATCGCCCCGTTAGCGGGAGAGATCGCCCGGCGCTTCGAGTCACTTCACCCCGGCCTGCGTGTGGATGTGCAGACCGGGGGTTCCGCACGTGGTATTAGCGATGCCCGCAACGGAATTGCCAGCATTGGCATGGTATCCCGTACTTTGAAACCAGAAGAGAATGATCTTCATGCGCATACTATTGCGTGGGATGGTGTCGGAATTATCCTGCACGCGAACAACCAGGTCACCGCGCTAAGCCGCCAGCAGCTTATCGATATTTATACCGGAAAAATCACCACGTGGAAGATTGTAGGTGGGCGAGATGCACCCATCACCGTGGTCAACAAAGCCGAAGGACGCTCAACACTTGAACTGTTTTTGAGCTATTTGAAATTAAAGAACAGTGATATCAAGCCGCACGTGATCATTGGTGACAACGCGCAGGGGGTAAAGACGGTGGCAGGCAACCCGAATGCCATCAGCTACGTTTCGATAGGTGCGGCCGAATATGAAATAACACGCGGCACGGCAATCAAGCTATTGCCGCTCGACGGCGTCGCGGCATCGGTGGTTAATGTACGTAACGGCACTTTTCCGCTGTCACGGCCGCTCAATCTGGTAACGCGGGGGGCGCCACAAGGATTGATTCGGGATTTCATAGAATTTGCCCGCTCGGAGCAGGTACATGATCTGGTCGAAGCACAGTATTTCGTCCCCATCAGCGTCCGCTGAGCCAGCGCCGGTGGATAAGTTGATACTCTGGCTTCTGCGCGGTGGAGCAGGCATCGCGGCGGCTCTGGTGCTGCTGATTCTCTTATTCCTGACAGTCGAGTCCTGGCCTGCGC
>JBKJYB010000250.1:0-2923 GCA_046716045.1 Nitrosospira sp. | reverse complement strand
CGCCATTCCGTTCAATATAGAGACGCGCTTTCTGTTGCAGTTGGATGAGCTGGATGATGACTTCCTGCTCGCAGGAATCCCATCTGCCCGAGGCAATGGCATAACCATATGCCTGCGGATCGTTGATAAACTGGCCAAAGCAGGCGTAGCGTACCCGCGCGGCCGCGGCTTCTTCCGGGTCGATCTTGTCCAGATACGCGAGGACCGCCTCCATTGAGGTTGTCATGCTGTACAAATCAAGGCCATAAAAACCAACCGATTCCATCCGGCCCGTCCGGTCCTTGCAACGCCTGCTTGCTTCGTTGTAATCATGCAGCCATTTGACAAACGCCTGAACCTCGGTATTACGCCACATCCAAGTGGGGAACCGTTCGAAATCCGACAAAGCCGCGTCCGCTTCCGTATCATTCGGCTGGCCCGATACATAGCGGTTAACCCGGTAAGCATCCGGCCAGTCGGCTTCAACGGCAATAGCGTCAAAACCTTCCTCCAGGATGAGGCGCCGGGTGATTTCAGCGCGAATCCGGTAAAACTCCACCGTGCCATGAGTGGCTTCACCAATCAGGACGAACATTTTTTCCTTGGTGTTGCCTGATGCATCCCCCCGGGCGGCCTGTATTATCGCGTCATAGTCACTCTCGAAACCCGGCAGGGGCTGAGCCTGTCTCTCCAGCGCAACAGTCAATTCATGATCAAAATTGATACGAGACATACTATTCCACCCAAAGGAAAAGCCAATTTCAGCGGAGAACCTTACGAATACATGGTTTTTCCAGGGTTTATGGCGGCGTTATTCAAAAGAGCCAGTACTTCATCATCCGAAGTCTGGGAAAAATCGTTATACCATTGTCCGACACCGTAAAAAGGCTCTGGCGTGTGCAGGCATATAAGCTGATCCGCTTCTTCCTCGATTTTGTCACAGGTGGATGCCGCACCGACCGGCACAGCCGCGATGATCCGTGCGGCGCCCGCCTGGCGGAGAGACGAAATCGCAACACGCATGGTGGCACCCGTAGCCAGACCGTCATCGATAATAATGATTGTTTTCCCCTCGATAGCGGGCGGCGGTTTGCCTTGACGGTAAAGCCTGTTACGCCTTTCCAGTTCCGCCTGTTCCCTGGCTACGATGGTATCAATAACAGTCTCATCAATATTCAGAAAGTCGATAATGTCGTAATTGAGAACGCGAATATTCTTCCCCGCCAGCGCGCCCAGCGCCAGTTCTTCCTGTCCCGGCACACCAAGCTTGCGGACAAGCCACAGATCCATCGGCGCAAACAGGGCTTTCGCCACTTCATAAGCTACCGGAACACCGCCTCGAGGCAGCGCCAGAATGAGAATATCGCTTCTGCCAGTATAGCCGGATAGCGCATCCGCAAGTAATTTCCCGGCTTCTGTTCTGTTTGCGAAACGGTGAAAAGTGGCCGCCATCCGATTGATCTCCTGGCTATTTCAAATATCACGGAACCACTGGGCCGCCAGAAGAGCGGCTGCTTCAAGCGTGCCGGGCTCTTCGAACAAATGCGTTGCGTTCGGCACAATTTCCAGTTTTGACTGGGCATTAAGCTGAGTAAGTGCCCATTTATTGAGATCCAGAACCTGGGGATCGTTTTCTCCGACGATAAGAAGCACAGGCGCCGTGACCTCCGGCAGATAATCCCCGGCCAGATCCGGCCTGCCACCACGTGAAACGACCGCCATGATATTTTTCGGACGTCGCGCCGCGGCAATCAAGGCCGCTCCGGCTCCTGTACTGGCACCAAACCAGCCGATTTTCAGATGTTTCGTCTGAGCTTGACTTTGCAACCATGCCGCGATATCAACCAACCTGTCTGCCAGCATTGGAATATCGAAGCGCATATGGCGTGTCCGCAAATCGATGATCTCCTCTTCTTCTGTCAGAAGATCGGCAAGGAGTGTTGCAAATCCATATCCGTTCAGCGTTTCCGCGACATAACGGTTTCGGGTGCTGTGGCGGCCGCTGCCGCTCCCATGGGCGAACGCAATAATGGCTTCCGCACCCGCCGGTATAGCCAAATCCGCATTTAACAGCACACCACCCGCCGGTATACGGAGGGCCGTAGTCTCGGGAGCACCATGTAGCGGACGGACATGCATAGGGTTTCTCACAATCCTGGTTTTATGGATATTTATGGAACAGATAAGACAGGACAATCAAGACCGCCATAAACCGGCTGCGTTTCATCTCAATTATCCAAACCGATGAGCTTAACCCGAATGTTTCATAAATTGACGCGCGTCCTCGCTGGTCTTTTGTTTCGTATGGAAATTCTGTTCAGTCGGGCGTATAAATAACTACGCCACTCTTTCACAAAATCTCGCTGCAAAACAAAATCCTGCACAATCATCACGCGAATTCATGAAACATCCGGGTTAAATAATTCTGGTGGAAGTTCCAGGTCATTTCCGTGCGATTCCGAACATAGCCAGACCTTTCTTATTGAGGGGCTGGTGTTTACGGAACCGGGCTGGAGATTTTGGCGCCTGAGCAAGATTGCACCCGCTTATCACAGAAAAATTACGGAAATTGTCACCACCTCGTACTATTATGTAAACAGGAATATAGATTCCTTTTTCAACTTTTATAGGGAGCAAGTAAAAAATGAAAACGATTTACCGGATTTACCCGGCGATAGGAATCGCGCGGATAGGAAACAGCGAGAGCAGCTATTTCTTGGGTCCGGAATCTCCAGGCATCGTTCCAGATGGACCCTATCGTGACAGCTCATCATCGGGAAAAATAAAGCCGCAAGGTGCCCTGTTCCGAATCTATAAATTTACCCGGGATGAGTTTGGCAAAGAAACGCTAAACAACGAGGTAATGCTGGATAAGAAGATAAAAATCACGTGGAGCGTTCATCTTGTCAATCGCAAAGCGGCGGGTGGAAACTTTCCCCCAGGC
>JBKJYB010000249.1:0-3909 GCA_046716045.1 Nitrosospira sp. | reverse complement strand
AAAATATAGTATTGTAAACACGCTAGCATATAATGTATCGTGCCAGCCTTCTCTGGTTATCGATAAATTTTACAATAGATGTTTCTACCTTCCGGCAAATAAGCTGCCCGTATGCCTGGGAAATCTTTGAACGGGTTTTCGGTGGAGCGCGCTGCTGGCAAAATAGGGATCATCATAAGGCGTATAAAGAAGGTAAAAGGTTGCGGCCTGGTTTAACACAGTGGGTGCTGAGTTTTACGGTAACCCGCATGGGACGGTGCTTTGCGGGTAGTCTGCTTTCTCGGGGGCTCAGAGGAGGGATCAACCCATTCGCGTCTCGTCTCCCTCCACTTCCAGGCCCAAAGCCGCCATCGTGCTTTCGTGTCAGTTCGGTGACTTCTTCAGGGATTCGCTGGATGCCGTTGTTGATTGGCATGAAACATGCTTGTTATGCTGGCAAGCCGGGCGTTAAGGGCCGGTGCTATGAAGCTATGACAAACAGCCGCGATCATGTCGCGATGAATAAATGAGAAATATCAAGTATGAATGACGTTACACATCCTAAGGAGATTGACCGGCGATTGCCGCAGCACGCACATTATGACGTGCTCACCAGTCTTCCCAACCGGGCGCTCTTTTATGAGTCGCTTAGAAAGATAATCAAACAAGCCGAAACAAATCAGCGAATTATTTCGATTCTGTTTCTTGGTATTGATAATTTTAAAAGTATTAATGACACGCTGGGACGTGCGCTCGGCGATGAGTTGTTGCGCCAGTTCAGCCTGCGCATGTTGGAGTGTTTGCGCATCCGGGACATGATTGCGCGCTTGGGCGGTGATGAGTTTGGATGCATTCTGGTCACTCCTGACGGCTCGGGGGATGCCGGAATTGTCGCAAGCAAGCTCAGAGAGGCGCTACGCCAGCCCTTCGCATTGCCGGGTCATCAGGTGACCGTGACTGCGAGCATCGGGATTAGCGTTTATCCGACGGATTCGCTTGATGCGGATACGCTTATTAGAAACGGCGACACAGCCATGTGCCGGTCAAAAAATGCGGGCAAGGATACGTATCGCTTCTTTACAGCGGAAATGAATGCACGCGCGGTCAAGAAACTGGATCAGGAAAATGCCTTGCGGCAGGCACTCGATCGAAATGAATTCGTTTTGTATTACCAGCCGAAAATGGAACTCTCGGGGGCTCGAATCACGGGAGTGGAGGCCTTGATAAGGTGGAATCGTCCCGGATATGGATTCGTTGCGCCTTTGGAATTCATATCCGTCCTTGAACAAACTGGGTTGATCAACCGGGTGGGGGCATGGGTTATCCATAGTGCGTGCAAACAAATCGCTGACTGGAGACATTCGGGAGTAGGAGAAATCCCCGTATCGGTCAATGTATCCGGAAGGCAGTTTTCACAAGGTAACCTGAACCGGGATGTTATTCGAGCCACCCAGGAGAACGGTATCGAGCCGGAATTGCTCGAATTCGAACTCCAGACGGAAAGAGCGCTGAGGGAGAACAGCATCGACTCCGATATGCTGGAATTGGAATTGACGGAAAGCTCGCTGATGACACACGCAAAAAAAACGATCGATACGCTCAGGAGACTGAAAGCGATTGGCATCCGGATTTCGATCGACGACTTCGGCACCGGCTATTCGAGTCTGGCCTACCTGAAGCGATTTCCTGTCGATGTGCTGAAAATCGATCGTTCCTTTATTATGGACGTGACCACAAATCCTGCGGATGCCGCAATTACAACGGCAATTATCAGCATGGCGCATAGTCTTGACGTTAAAGTGGTAGCCGAGGGTGTGGAAACCGTTGAGCAGTTCGATTTTCTGCGAGTGCGAGGTTGCGACGAAATCCAGGGTTACTATCTGGCGCAGCCACTCCCTGCAATTGAGATATCCAAATTACTTTTGAGAGGTAACAAGCTCCTCAAGCCAGTAAGATCTCCTATTTTGTAACATACGGCAAGGCCGTCCAGCTTGTCTTGCGTCCGGTCATAAGGAAGGGCAGCAATCTCCCCTGCTCATGTTAGCGGATATTCGATGGAGGTTGCAGCAGTGATGGTAAAATTTCAGGTATGCTTTTACACGCCGGTAGAATACTCCCCCCATCATCAGTCTTGCTCATCACGGCATGCGCTTCGCCTGCTTAGGTAGCGGTTCACAGGGAAACGGTCTCGTGGTCGAGGTAGCGGGCACCCGATTGCTACTGGATTGCGGCTTTACCCTGAAAGAAACCATCGCTCGCCTTGCACGGCTCGGTCTTGATCCCAGTATGATAGATGGAATTATTGTCACTCACGAGCACGACGATCATATCGGCGGTGTGGCGCGGTTTGCACGCAAATTCAATATCCCGGTGTGGTTGACGCACGGCACGCTGCGCGGGGTGAAGAAGGCATTCGCATTGTTGCCGGCGATAAATATCATAGACGGCTATAGGCGTTTCTCCATTGGAGATATTGAGGTGGAACCTTATCCCGTTCCGCATGATGCCCAGGAGCCTGCGCAATTTGTATTCGGCGATGGTGCGTTGCGATTAGGCGTGTTGACTGATACCGGATGTTCCACACCTCATATCGAGGCGGTCTTGAGCCATTGCCATGCGCTGGTGCTGGAATGTAATCATGATGCCCAAATGCTCGCAAACAGCGATTATCCACAGAGTCTCAAGCAGCGCGTCGGCGGCCGTTTTGGCCATCTCGAAAACAGTGCCGCGGCGCGACTTCTGGCAAGTCTCGATTGCACTCGTCTACAACATATCATCGCAGCGCATCTGAGCCAAAAAAATAACACTCCGCTGCTTGCGAAAACCATGCTGAGTGGTGCCTTAAACTGCGAAATAGATTGGATCGGAGTGGCTGGCCAGAGCGAGGGTTTTGGCTGGCGCCAGCTGATCCAAGGGACGAGCTTTTGAGTTACGGGTAGAGTATGTATTTCAGGCGATAAAAAAACCGCCCCGAGGATGACCGGGACGGCTTTTTTATCGTGTTGCGGCTACGGGCTACTACTTCAGCGCATCCAGTGCACCTTTTTTCGCGTCGGAAGCACTGCCTTTGATGGCATCCATGCTCGCTCCCGCTTTCTCGCTCACCGCATCTTTAGCGGCTCCCGCCTTCTCCTTGGTGGCGTCAACCGTCTCCGATATTTTATCTCCGGCGGATGCCGCCTTGTCTTTAGCGGCATCAACGGTGTCCGCTATTTTAGCTTTGGCAGTGTCAACCGTGTCATCTATCTTGTCTTTGGCGGCCGCGACAGTGGCATCTATTTCACCTTTGGCGGCATCAACGGTAGACGAGGTGCTGGCGCTTGTAGAAGTGTCCGTACCAGCGGAAGCTGGGGTACCCGTCGTGGCGGGTTGGGAAGTAATTTTCTCAAAGTTTTTCTTTTCCTGTTCGGGGAGCGCCTGATTCGGCTTGCCACAGGCAGTCAGTGCCAGTGCCGCCAAGGTAGCAGCGAGGAGCGTAAATCTCATTGTTTGATTCCCTGTAAAGAGTTGGTAAAAACAACGCTTAGTACATAATGAAGCTGCTTGATTCTTGAACGCAGAAACTGGACGCGTGAAGTGATGCAGCTGAATTGCCGGACCCCAAAAGAGCGATTCAATTTATCTACATGAGCCGTTCATGCGCAATAAAAAAGCCACCACTAAGGGTGGCTTTTTGCTTCTATTCCACTGCTTTTAGTGGCCAGCCGGAATAGTACTTTGACCTGCCCTTATGGGGTTGCCGTTGCCATCAAGCGCGTGTCCCGGGAGAACAGCCTGTCCCGAATACTCGTCCTCGCCTTCTACAGCAGCAGCTTTTTCTTCTTTCGGAGTACCGGCAGCGGCACGTTCTTGATCCATCGTGGTTCCTTCTTCCGTTCTGGTTCCATAGCTTGTTGAATTTTCTGGCAACGCTTGTTTGGGTCTATCACA
>JBKJYB010000248.1:0-7202 GCA_046716045.1 Nitrosospira sp. | reverse complement strand
ATTTGTATGTGGTTATCCATCTATCGCCACATTCCGTTTTCCAACGTGACCATAACGATTTGCACTGCGAAATGCCGATAAGCTTTACTACCGCTGCGCTGGGTGGCGAAATCGAGATTCCGACACTTGATGGCCATGCCAAAATCAAGGTGCCGGCGGAAACCCAGAGCGGGAAAATTTTCCGTCTGCGTGGCAAGGGCATCAAAGGAGTACGCAGCAATACCCAGGGAGATTTGCTATGTCATATGGTGGTGGAAACTCCGGTCAAGCTTACCGCCCGTCAAAAAGAACTATTGCAGGAACTGGAATCGCTTAACCAGGAAGATGGCTCCCGCCACAGTCCCCGTGCGAAATCCTGGATGGACAAGGTACGCGAGTTCTTTGCGGAGTAAATCCTGTTCCGGCGGATGAGATGACTCAGCAAGGTTTGACTGTAGTAGTTCAGACGTAATCTGGCAGATAGTGCCGGACCTGTTAATTCTGGAAACGGCACAGTTCAGTCGGTCGCGATGACCAGGTCCCGAGACAAAGGAAACCATAGTGTGGAGGATAAAGAAGTCCATTGATCCGATGGAAAATACTATAAACCTCGTCATTCCGGGCTTGACCCGGAAACCAGTCCAAACCAGCAATGGCCTGCTTTCTACTGGATACTGTCTTCCGAAGATATGATATTTGTACTGTTTGCCCGTCGAATCAATAAAGGCACGTCCATGCAGCGATTTTTCAGTTAAGCTTCCGTATTTCTTGCCGATAAATAACAAGAGTACTAGTTGCTGTTAGTAAGCACAACCATTCTTGGAAGAGGTATTTGTGACCTTCAGAACGCTTTATCCAGAACTGCAGCCGTATAATCACGGATTTCTTCGCGTCTCGGAAATCCATCAGATTTATTATGAGGAATGCGGTAATCCACAAGGAAAACCAGCAGTGTTCCTACATGGCGGTCCAGGTGCGGGGGCTGATATGCGTTCTCGAAGATTCTTCAATCCGGACGGATATCGAATTGTCATACTTGATCAACGAGGCTGCGGTCGCAGCCGGCCAACTGCCAGCATCGTAGAAAATACTACTTGGCATCTAATCGACGACCTGGAGAAATTACGTCAATTTCTGGCCATCGATCGTTGGCTCGTGTTCGGGGGGTCATGGGGTTCAACGCTGGCATTACTATACGCTCAGACTTATCCGGCGAGAGTAAGCGAATTGGTCTTGCGCGGGATCTTTCTCCTTAGAAAATTCGAGCTTCACTGGATCTATCAACAAGGCGCAAATGCCGTCTTTCCAGATCGCTGGGAACAATTCGTGTCGTTCATTCCGCCGGAGGAACGTCACAATCTACTACAGGCATACCATCTTAGATTAGATAGCGACAACCTTTCTACGGCGTTGAGTGCAGCCAAGACATGGTCAATATGGGAAGCGGCTACCAGCTTCCTTATCCCGAATGAAAATGAGATTAATAAAAGTGCCGAAGACGAATTTGCCTTGGCAATTGCAAGAATTGAAACACACTATTTCGCGAATAGCGGCTTCTTAAGCGATGACAACAAGATACTTGGAGAAATCAGCACAATTCGCGGTATTCCAGCAGTGATAGTTCAAGGTCGCTACGATGTGGTATGCCCCCCAGTAACGGCATGGGAGCTGCATAGAGCTTGGCCTGAGGCAAATTTCCGACTGGTTCCGAATGCGGGCCATTCTGCCTTCGAGCCCGGTATAACTCATGAATTGATTGATGCGACAGACGCCTTCCTTAAATGAGAGCTTCATAAGGCAAAATAAGTCTCATGCGCACTTTTACAGTTACCCTATGCGTCATTATTCCTTTGAGTCGCTAATTTCTCTTAGAGTCCTTTTACGAGATTTCATCTTGTCTTTCTAATGGATTTTGTTCCGCCAAGCTCCCTACCAGACCGAGGAACTCTTCAGCGTTTACATGCATTTCTAACTGATCTGGAGGCGGAAGCGAGGCGACAACAAGTCCATCTCTTGCCAGGGTCGCCATTTCAATTATCGCCTCCATTGACCGCACGCCATGTTTGTATTTCGTTACCTTCAAGAAAGCCCGCACTACACTATTGCTTATCTTTATCTCGCCGGTATTTCTGTCCAAAATTACCGCGGCCTTATCTTCGAGGATCGAGCGTAAAATAAGGGCGCGACGATACATAAGTAAATCATTCACCGTCGAGTCGCCTTCTGATGTATTGATACCTCCAATATCCAGATAGGCACGAAGTCTGCTGATGAAATCCGGTCCTTTGGCGCTCTTGAAGGATGCGGGATTCGCAGGTTTATCGCAAAACTGCTCGAACGTGTGCGAAGTGCCACCAGCAAAAACAAATATCGCCTTGCCTACTTGATAAGTGCCATGCTCGCCATTAAATTTCCCGTCCTGCATCGGCGCTAAAAAGTACTTCAACCATCCGAGCGGCTCCCCATTGAATGTCGCATCAAATTCGTCAAAAATTATAAGCGGGACTTTTTCCGACAGAGCCTTATCTTGAGCCTGGTGAAAAGCCGTGGTGAGGTTGTTTACGCTTGTAAATTGTGCAACGTTATACTCCAGTGTATTGTCCTCCCCGGCCGAGGGGTTTATGTTCTTAAGGATTTGCTTTACAGTGAACGATTTTCCAATTCCTGGTGGACCAAAAGTCGCGATTGACAATGGTTTCCTCCACTCTTTATCTTCCAAGTACTTGCGAAGTATCGCGGATAGCCAGATCAGGCTGTCAATTTCATTACGATCTGAAGTTCTAATTTTCCCAAACTCCAAATAAGGACAACGAACCCTCGGTTGCGGAAACCAGGGGGCATCACTGCTAACTTTATCGGACCGGTCAAACACCACTTGATCAAGCCCTTGCTGAACAATCTTCT
Organism: Nitrosospira sp.; assembly: GCA_046716045.1. Lineage (GTDB taxonomy): Bacteria > Pseudomonadota > Gammaproteobacteria > Burkholderiales > Nitrosomonadaceae > Nitrosospira. The sequence goes on along the minus strand of JBKJYB010000248.1, from coordinate 4,319 downwards.
GAAGCGCATTTTCGAACTTTAACTGATCTTCATAGTGGTCTCGCAAACTGTAAACACGACTCCAGTTTTCCAGTTCGTGATGAGTCCGTGGTAGCCTTAGAGATGCAACCGCAAATTCGCGGCACTTCGCAAAACCTTTGATGGTCGTGCTCTGCACTTCCGTGGCCATCTGTTGCGGAATGGTGCTGTTACTACTGGCAAACTCGTTGAAGAGTTCTTTCAAGGCATCTTTCGCGATAGTTTTGTCCGAATTATTTGGCGGGATAGTATCTCGTTTCCCAAATCCTTTGCGAAAGTGGTATTTTCCCAGTAGTATTCCTAAACGAATGCCGGCATGGATACCACCTGTGACTACTTCCTTATTATCTGTGACTACTTCCTTATTATTATGGATCGCCCATGCAATACCTTTTGTGATTGCTGCAACCATAATTGTTCGGTATCCGATCATGCGACCATATTGCTGGGGAGTATACATTTCGTTAGTATTGAAGAATGGGCAATAATGATAGGTTGGCCCCTCGGAGTCGCGGTCGTAGTGTAAGACGCCGCCGTCATCAAAACGTACGACTAAGTGACGGCAGTCGCAAAGTTCCCTGAGGATCGGGTTATTATCGAGGTGGTAAAGGAAGCTTTGAATCGTGCGTTCAATAGAGGCATCCTCACGAATATTAATTCCTTTGCGGCGGAGTAATGTGGCATGGAGCACTACTGTGACTGTAGACCGGCAATATTCCTGCGGTATCAGCTTTTTGTGCATACCCTCGTCTAATGATCCGAGCGCTATAACGAAGTGGGAGTTTTCGGTTTTTGGAAATAGTGATTGAAGGTCACGCTCCTTCATAGCCTCCCAAAACCCTAATCCCCTATCGTTAATTACATTAATCGTAAAATTACTTGCCGCTGCGGGAATACCAGCTTGGCTGTCGTCTTGTTGAGGCAACGATTGCATATAATGATCCAATAGCGCTGAGTGGGCTTCCTTCGATTCTTGCACATTGTTCTCGATCCATCCGACGTCCGCATTGATCCGGTAAACTGTTTTATCTGAAGCACCGGCTTCATTACGATACAAGGAAAGGTTGGCCAGCAACTCGCGCCAACTCCCGCGTTTGTTTTCCAAGATGTTTTCGTCATAAGTGAGAACTTCGGGCGAATCGGGCCGCCACCCACTCGTCGAATATCGGATAGCCTGTGCAAGAAGTGGGGTACCTACAATTTCTTGAAAACGACAATATGAAAGATTCTGGGAAGAAGTGAGGGCATCCTCGGAGGTGCAATTGGTTTGTAACGTTCGAGGAATGGTGATTGTGTTCATATTCACGTCACCGATCACGCGAATGGTAATTTTCTTGGTTTCCATAAAAATGCTCTCCTTTTTCATTATGGCGACGATGGTCGACGACTAACTCTGGAGTTGGCTACAAAAAGCCGCGCCGGCCATATATATTACTCATCTGATGTTTCGGAGCTAAAAGAGATTGTTAAGAAACATAAATTCGTGGGGAAATTTTCGCTCTGTTTGCCGCCACGTTTATTTATAGACCATTAATAAATAAAATGTGCCCAATCGCGTTTCAATCGTGGGAGGTAGCAATCTGATCATTTCGCGTTATTCGTTGGAAACGATACGAGGAGAGGATGCCGTTCTGACAAACGGCGTCTGGCCACCGTTGTCACGGAGTAGAGCAAGTTGTTTACATCATTAAGATAAGATTAGGTCAGTGTCCGCAAACGTGGCGCATCAAATTAATGTTCTGCTGACCTTAACTTGCTACCATTCGCCGCGTAACACCTTTTCCACCCAAAACAAGCCGGAAACGCTTTTGTTATCCGTGATCTTTCCTGTTTTCACCCATTCCAACGCGGTGGCCAGCGTCAGGGTAAATACTTCCAGATGCTCGCCTTCATCAAGGTTTGCGCCTTGAAAACTGAGCCCTTGGGCAAGATAATAAATTAACCTCTCATCGGAATACCCGATACAGGGATGCAGGGTGGTGAGATACCGCCAACTTTCGGCTGTGTAGCCCGTTTCTTCCAGCAGCTCACGTTGTGCGCACAATAGCGGGTCTTCGCCGGGATCGATTTTTCCGGCAGGTAGCTCGAAAAAATCCCGATGTAGTGGATAGCGATGCTGGCGCTCCAGCACCAGTTCACCATTGTCGAGCAGCGGAATGATGACGACAGCGCCGGGATGGGTGATGTATTCGCGTACTTTCACTTTGCCGTCAGGCAGGCGAGCTTGATCCTGATATACGTGCAAAAGGTTGCCATCAAATACTTTCCGGCTGCTGACGGGTGTTTCGGTGAGATCCAGGGGTGGTTTGGACATGAAGGTAAAGGACTCCAGGAATGAATCGTATAAGCGATCCATATTATGCTGGGGGCGCAAAGAGGAAAGCCAATCCGTCTAAAATGCTATCGTTGCGCCGTAAGCCGGAAATTATAAACTGCCTATTGATCCGGCGAGTAAACAATACAAACTTCATACTGGCGAAAGCCGGTATCCAGCGGCGTTCAAAGCACGCCAATGTTGGTTTGGCCTGGATTCCGGATCAAGCCCGGAATGACGAGATTCATGGTATTTTCTCGCGGGACCAATAAGTGCGGCCATTCACTCACTTTCTCGCATTATCAGCCGTGCCGCCGGGAACCAGGCGCTGAAACAGCTGCCTTTGCCGGATGTACTTACGATCTCGAGTTTTGCCTGGTGACAAGTCAGGACATGCTTGACGATGGCAAGTCCCAGGCCGGTACCGCCGGTTTCACGCGAGCGTCCACGATCCACCCGATAAAAACGTTCCGTCAGGCGCGGAATATGCTCGGGCTCGATGCCAATGCCACTGTCTTGAACAGAGAATACGCCTTGTCCGTCACGGATCTCCCAATTCAATGTGATATCCCCGCCATCGGCGGTGTAGCGTATGGCATTGCTGACGAGATTACTGAAAGCACTGCGCAAGTCGTCCATACTGCCCAGCAACTTCGCCCTGGTATCGAGATTGAGGCTGATACGGTGATGCCCCGCGCTCAAGGATTTCGCCTCATGGCAGAGTTCACGCAACAGTTCCGGGATGTCGATATTGTCCTCCCGTATCAGGTTTTCCGAATCTTCCAGCCGCGATAGCGTCAACAGGTCTTCCACCAGGCGTTGCATGCGCCGGGTCTGATCAGTCATCAGCGTGAGTGCCCACTTATTTGTTTCGGGGTCGGAAGCGCCTTCTTCCGCGAGTGTTTCAAGGAACCCACCAATGACTGTCAACGGTGTACGCAACTCATGCGAAACATTGGCGACAAAATCCCGGCGCATGGTCTGGACTCTTTCAAGACGGGTAACATCACGGCTGACGAGCAGTTTCTGCTTGTCGCCATAAGGCACGAACTGTAGTGAAAGGGTCAACCCCTGATTCCGGGATTGCTTGATTATCAGCGGCTCGCTGTAATTGCGAGCATCCAGGTATTCGGCGAATTGAGTCTGACGCACTAAATGGGTGATATGCTGACTGGCATCGAGGCTGGCGTTTATGCCCAGATGCTTTTCGGCCACCGGATTGCACCATTCGATGCGGTCTACTTCATCCAGAATTACCACGCCTTCCGGCATTGCGGAAGTGGCGCGCCGCAGACGTTCCAGCGCGGAACTGATTTGCTGATGGCTTTTGCGCTGCTCGCGCATGAGGCGCGTCAGGCGCGCAAATACGTCTCCCCATTTTCCGGAACTATCAGGCAATGCTACTGATATCGATTCTTCGGCTTGAAGCCATCTGTCCAGTATTGTCAGATGACGCCAGTGATGAATGACCAGTAGCAGCAGGGCAATGCTACAAAAGGCCAATGTTGTGACAGCGCCGAGCGTAGCCCAGAGTATGCCGGTCACAACAGTAATCAGGATGAGAGTGGTAAAGCGCTCCCAGAACCCGGACACGTGAGTTATTTGAAAGAGTGAAATTGACTCATTATATTCATATTATCCCCATGCTTGCAGACTGTGCTGCGGACAAGCGATAGCCTGATCCCCTCACGGTCTGCACCAGACTATCCTTGCTGACGTTCTCCAGCGCTTTGCGCAATCTGCGAATATGCACATCCACGGTACGGTCCTCGACAAATACATGGTCTCCCCATACCTGGTCGAGCAGTTGCGAGCGCGTATGCACGCGTTCGGAGTGTGTCATAAGGAAATGCAACAAGCGAAACTCGGTAGGTCCCAGCACCACTTCACTATTCTCCGCGGTTACGCGATGCGTAGCCGAGTCAAGCCGCAATCCGCCGATTTCAACGATATCGTCAGCCGCTTCCGGCGAGCGCCGTCGCAGCAC
>JBKJYB010000247.1:0-2675 GCA_046716045.1 Nitrosospira sp. | reverse complement strand
ACGATATCGGAGGACTCTCAAATACCACTTCCCCTACTACCATTTCCACCCAAGGCTGATGGAACCGTTGTCGAATATATGAATACGGCGGATTTCCCGAACGCGCCTGGCGGGCATTATTTTTATTCCGCCGATCCTGCCGAGCAGGCCACGGTTGATGCGGGGGGCGCGGGACATTTTGTGCGCACCGGACGCAGCTTTTCCACTGGGGGTTTCATGCCAGTATGCCGCTTTTACGGCAGCATGTCGCCCGGCCCCAATTCCCATTTCTTCACAGCATCGAAAATCGAGTGTACAGGGCTCAAGGCCATGCAGGTAACCCCGACACCGACCGACACGCAGCAGTGGAACTTTGAGGGCGATGGCTTCTGTAGTTTCGTACCAGAGCAGGATGCGCAGGGACAGATGCAGTGCATGGCCGGAACCGAGCCGGTCTATCGTGCTTACAACAACGCTTACCAAATAATCGGCGGCAAGAATCCGTGGGATTCCAACCACCGATATTCCACGAGAAACGCCGACATTGACGAAATGGTGCCCCAAGGCTGGAGGCCGGAAGGCATCGCTTTCTGCGCGCCGATTGTTGTGCAGTGATTGCTATCTCAAGCGGGATCGCATCAAGGAACGTGGTTGCTATCCCATTTTCACTTCAAAAACGAATTAATCCGTAGGTCTGGCTCCGCCAGACAGCCATATCCGGCGGGTGGAACCCGCCCTACAAAAAAGCATTTTTAATCTGGAAATGGAATTACGGTTTGCCGAGTTGTTGCATGGCGCGCAGTACGGTGTCCAAACCGTCGTGGGTAATGTGTTCCAATAGCGGCGCCATGTATGGGAGTGACAGCGTAAGTACGGTAAATCCGATAGTCAGTGTGATCGGGAAACCGATGGCGAATCTGGCTTTTTCGGCTTCGTGATCCATGACGAAGGTGCACTTGCCTCGCACATTGAAGAACTGCCCTGCTTCTGATTTTTCTGCGAACTGGTGAGAACTCTTTGCGCTGTTATCGGCACTTAGCCGAACTTCGACCTGCTCCAAACCGGGCATTTAAAGGCAACCTCACCCCCGCATACATTTTCCCCTTGAGGGCAACAAGAGTCCTCAGCGACCGTTCCTTTCCGGTCTGATTGACAACAGAACGAACATTCCCTAACGCAGTTATAAGCTCTCATCCTTGGCACTCCGCATCTGCCATGTCAGCAGAACCCGGAGCTTACGCATACGGAACATCAAATCAGGCCGACTCTCGACCAGGATGGGGATACCCCATTGATGTCGCAGTCAAACGTGCCGTACCAAGCCCCCGGTGCTACCAGCGCCGCCGCCCCGAGCGGACGCTGTGGTATCGCACAGTCCAAGCACACTTTGAGACCTGGCTGGAGCTATCTACCGGGCAAGGCGATGCGTCACCGCCCGTGCATGTCGAGCAGGCATTTCGCCGCTATCTCAAATGCGGAATTCTGGCGCACCGCTTTGCCCAAGCATACTGTGATACACGACTTCCTGATCGCATTTTCCTGCAAAGGCCGTGGTGTGTACCCATCCTGCAACACGCGGCGCATGGTCGAGACGGCAGCGCATCTGGCCGACCACGTCTTTCCCCGGCTACCGGTACGGCAATGGGTGCTCTCCCTGCCCAAGCAGCCAACGAAGTGACAGGTGCGGTTTTTCATGCGGCATCCGGGCTTGATGCGGCAGTGCTTGCCGATGTGCAAGCCATGGTGCGGCGGCGCATTGTCAGCGTCTTCGTCCGTCGCGGTCTGATCGGCAAGGATGATGCTGACGTGATGGGAAGCTGGGAACACGGCGGCGGTTTTTCAGTGGATGCGTCTGTGTGTATCGGGGGCGCCGACCGGGCTGGGCTGGCGCCCAACGCAGCCTTGCGCGCAGCCGTGACGGCACTGGCGCCGGTACCAGTGATTGCCCCGCCACAGGCTGCGCCAGCCAATACGGAGGAGGAACCGCGCCACCGCTCCGCGTCACGCTAACTGTGGGCGATGTTGCTGGCGCGAATCTACGAAGCCTTCCCGCTGGCCTGCCCGATCTGCCACGCACAGATGAGAATCATCGCCTTCATCGACGATGCCAGCACCGTGCGGAAAATTCTCGACCACATCGGCGAATCCACGCAGCCACCCATAATTTCCCCGGCGCGCGGGCCACCGCTGTGGGAGGCCGCAATGGCGCACCTGAAGGCGGACAATGACCATCAATGGAATATGTCGGCGCAGCTCGCACCGGAGTTCGAATACGATCAGCGCATTGCCTGGTGACGAGCAAATTTTTCTCGCCTGGGTGCACTTGCGCGTTCGGTTCGGCGCGGGGGAAATTTTCAGTGCGTGACGGAAAAATTCTTGCCTTTTCGCGTGAGGGTGAGGCGGAATCCGGGTTTTCTGTGGGCGTTCAACGAAATATTTGGCATTGACCGATGTGCTACGGGCATGGATACTTCGATTTGTGCGGTTGAATTCCTATCCTTTCCATTGGTTCAATAACCAGCGCGCCCATTCTGTCACTTCTGTAGCTGTCATGCCGATTGTAACTTTCTGTTTTGCCATCGCATCACCTGCCGTGCCATGCAGGTGCACTGCCAACAATAAGGCTTGATCCACATCCAATCCCTGGGCGATAAAGGCGGCGATAATGCCAGTCAATACATCGCCCATGCCGGGGC
>JBKJYB010000246.1:0-2821 GCA_046716045.1 Nitrosospira sp. | reverse complement strand
TGCGGATGCAGGTCGATCTCGCCGGCTCGCGCGCCTTTCACGAGAAGGTACTGGAGATATGCCGGCGGTTACTGGGTGATGAAAATCCCACTACGCTCACCTCGATGAATAACCTTGCCTTGGCCTTGCACGAGCAGGGCGACATCACCGAGGCGTGCGTCTTGCACGAGAAAGTGCTGGCGATACGCCGGTGGGTACTGGGCGAGGATCATCCCGATACGCTCGCCTCGATGAACAACCTTGCCGTGATCTTGCGGATGCAAGGCGACGTCACCGATTAGTGTGGATTGGTGGACTAGATCAGACCCAATCAGAAGAAACTGATAGCCTGAGCTAATGTAAGGCGTAGGACGTCAATAAGCGAAGCGCATTGCGTCGCATGTCAGCGGAACACCGCTCGATAGCTGGCAATGCCTCGGAAAATGAGATTTATGATCGCCTGTCATCGGGTTTTCAAAAGTGGCATGATTGGGTAATAATTCGATGATGCAATGAAAACGCTCTTCCAGCATCCCTAAACTACAAAACGTAAAAGATGAAGTTACGTACCAACTTCACTATGCTGCTCTTGCGTAACGAGTTTGCATGCAGACTCAACATTTCATTTACCTTGCCATTGCAACGGATCGACGAATATCTGCACCCGGATGTGAGACCCAGCCATAATCAGGCATGGTAATAATATTGGGGAGATTTTCATACGGCGCAATGTGCTTCGCTTATTGACGCCCTACACTTTACGTCCCTTGGTATAACGCCACGGTCTTGAAAAGCATCACCCGCTTCCTCTGTCCAGAAAATTGGTCGATATCTCCGATAATCATGTGCCCTTCGTCAACTCGACGACCGCTCCACCCCATTATTCCTCGCGCTCAGCCTTTTCCTTAAGCTGAACCCAATGACTGCCCCCATCCCTGCGTGTCGCCAATTCCGGGTAAGTCCGAATCATTTCCAGCAATCCGGAATGACCAAATTGCTGGGGTGAGAATCCCGGATTGGTTCTGCGCATATACTGCCCCAATATCGGTAAACCGACCCAATCTTCCGAGGCATCCGCGGCCAGCAATGAAACAGCGTCGACAAGCGCCTTGGGGCGTTGTTTCTTGACTTTGGAAGGTTGGGCTTTGACGCTTTCGGATTCCGGCGGCTGATACTCAAAAAATTGATCGCTGGCATTTCGCAGCGCATCGGGCGTCTTTTTCTCTCCTACGATATACACCTTGGAACCGCGTTCCCTCAGCTTGCGGCATAAATAAGAAAAATCGGAATCGCTGGTGACCAGGCAGTAGGTCTCGGCTCTATCATCGAACAGGTCTTCCAGGGCATCCAGCGCGAGCGCTATGTCCGCCGTGTTCTTTCCTGATGCGTATTGATATTGGAGACAAGGCGTGAACGCTAGCCGCACCAGGGCCTCCTGCCATTTATTGGCGAGCGTTGCATGATTTCCATAACCACGGCGTACCACCACGCGGCCAAACTGCGCAACGACACGCAGCGCATACTCAAGAATCTCGGGTGAAGTGTTATCGCAGTCGACCAGCACCGCGACACGATCTTCCTGGTTATCCAGCACTGACACACTCCCTTCCGGTAAATGAGATGATCGGCAGAAGTAGACTACAGCTACTTTGCCGACGCGTATATAAAACCGCACCACGCCATTATTGGCGAACGACACTATACCAAATGTAATGACTGATGCAGGTTTTTTAGTGTCAATGAGATTTCAGCGCCGAGGTCAAACGATACTTCGAGAAGAAGACGAAAACGAATACCGTAGTCGCCACCAAAGCACTGGCGCATAAGCTCGTGCGGACGAGCTATCACATTCTGAAGGAAAAAAGCCGCTTGACCTGAAGCGCTGTTTCGCCTGACACGGTTAAGAATAGCGGCAGGTCAACCAGTATTGGGGGCTGCTTTACATTCGCGAGTTGTGCAGTGTCAGAAGGAAAATACTTTCCTGCAACCGGCTCAGGCCGCGTTCCTGAAAGCGTGGCTCCTGGGAGAGTATGTCCAATTGAGCGAGCAGCCGTATCTCAGCCTGCTCGCGGTAAAGCGCCTCCACTTCGTCCGGAGAAACCGCAAACGGCGGCCCTTCCATTTCCGACTGGGGATAGTCGAATGTAACGAGCAGACTTTGTGTTGCGGGCGGCAGGATGCTCAACAGGTGACGTACATAACGTTCGCGCATTTCCGGCGGCAGCGCAACCAGTGATGCGCGGTCGTATACTGCCCTCGCTTTCGCCAAGTCTTCTTTGCCCAAATCGAAAAAATCGCCACAGAGGATGCGGATGCCCTCCGCTTCGTAACGATCGAATTTTTCGCTGGTAACGTGATGCGGGATGTAACCATTTTCCTTGAAGAATGCTTGCACCGCCATGGCGCTGAATTCCACACCCAGCACCGAGTGCCCCTGCTCGCGCAGCCATAGCATGTCGCGGCTTTTGCCGCACAGCGGCACGAACACCTCGCTGCCGGGGGCAAGATGTAATTCCCACCAGTATTGGCGTAAATGTGGATTAATCTCGTTCTGGTGAAAACTGGTTTCTTCCCGCTCCCAACGCGTCAGCCAATAATCTTTTTTCATTTTTATATCCTAATACTAATGTTCGGCGATTTAATTGAATAGATTCATTTGGTTATCGTTTTATAGCGTAGGCATCTGGTGCTCTATATTTTTAACTAATTGATAAAGTGGTGTTTTCTGGAGAAGAGTGAGGCTTAAAATCTATAAAATTGTGTAGAGTGAAACCTTGATGTTGAGGCGTTTTTTCACGATGACGACCCAGTACTGGTAGGTCGGGTTAGCGTAGCGTAACCC
>JBKJYB010000245.1:0-2881 GCA_046716045.1 Nitrosospira sp. | reverse complement strand
ACGCAAACGCGCGTCCACCAGGTGAAATAAAACCCGATTTCCATTCGTTACGATATGGGAATAGTCCTTCCCTTTTCGCAACCCAGTTTTGGTAATCTGACGGTCAGCACGCCATTCTTATAGCTCGCTTGCGCGTTGTCCGTATCCACATTGCGCGGCAACGGAATAGCGCGTTGGAATGCGCCATAGGCACGCTCCATGACATGGTAGGTACTGTCTTGGGTAGTGCGCTCGAAGCGTTTCTCGCCTCTCAAATAGAGCATGCCGCCGTCAATGGTGATGTGGCAGTCTTCTTTCTCCATACCGGGTAGCTCTAACCGTACCACAATCTCCTTGTCCGTTTCCTCCATTTCTCCCGCCAGCAAACTCCAGCGCGGAAAAGCGGGAAGCGCGCTGCTCGCACCATGCTCGCCGTGTTCCTCATCCTTATGCCGGGTAAATTGAGTCAGCGCTTCACTGCTATGGTTGAGTAGTTCGCGCCACCCTTCTGAAATATTCTCCCAAGTACGGCTCAGGTCGCGGCCGATATTTTTTCCTGCCTGCTTCAAGGAATCCAACATGGACTCACTCCTTTTTCATTATTAAACGGATAAATCATGCGCACAGAAGAAGAGATTTCCGGGTCTCATAACACGACCCTCACGACCCGCTATTGACGATGCTTCGTTTCTTTTTGCCGCTGATATTTCACCAGTTTGGCAATTGCGAGCAATTCTTCCGACAACAGCTCCAACAAGTCATCGAGCGTCAGAATACCCACCAGCCCACCATTTTCATCCACGATCGGCAATCGCCTTACAGTCTTGCTGCGCATGTATTGAATCGCCTCGAATACACCTATGCTTTCTTTCACCGTGATCAGTTCCCGTATCATGATATCGCCTACTGTGATGACCTTCTGATCGAGTTCCGGTGCCATGATTTCCACCACGAGATCACGGTCGGTGACAATCCCGACAGGGACCCGGACACCGTCGCGCTCTTCGACGACCAGTACATCGCCAATATGATGCTGGCGCATGAGTTTGGCCGCTTCCAGAATGGTATCGTTACGTTGCAAAATAATAACATCGCGGTTACAAATTTCACCGATAGGCATTATGCCCTCCATATTGGGTTAAATATTTCATACCAGGCGGCGTGATTTATGGGGCCTGTTTTAATGACTGGAAACAGCCAGAAAGCCAGAAATAAAGCCAGAAATCGATTCAGTGCGGTCAGACGCATCGTATTTTTTAGTGTGTCCAGTTCACGCGCAACAGATTTTCCTCTGGATTATAGTGAAACTTCAGATCGCCTTGATAAGCATGATGTAAAGCTTCGCCAATGCCACGGGCAAGATGGATGTCAGTCGTCGTTATCAGCATCGCACCATCTTTTTCTTCGATTGCCATGATGCGTTTAAGCGGATGCTCGGTTCGCTCGCGTTTTTCCACGTTGTGCACAAGATGCATGATTTCCTCGCGATGAGCGAGAAAGAATGCTCCTTGCAAGGTTAGAAAACCGGCAGGAAAATGATCGTGTATGCGATGACATGCAGGACAAGGTTCCTGATGTGCATCGGCGGGAGCTTGGAGCCACTGCCAGCACCCTTCATGAAATACCGCGCCGCATTGTGGACAAACGGTAGGCTCTGGCAGCTTATGCTTTGCCTTATAGGCATCATGTACGCGCTCCTCAAACATGCTGTCACGGCGGGAAATCTGGCGGAAGCCTGCGGGCTTGCTTTGTGTACCCATGGCGAAACTCCTATGGTGGGAATCACCCGTTTATTTGATAACGGTGAAAAGTTCTAGTGTAGTAAGTCAAAAATAGTGTTACATAACAGATTCAAATTAATAAACCAGGAGTGGGGCGTTAAAAATGACTAGATTGGCGTCAGGCAAGGCGTGAGGAGGCGCATAGTTATTCAATATGCAACGACGAGCAACGCGGCATGGCGACAATCTAGTCATTTTTAAGTAGCGATATTTCTGACTTACTACAACAGATACATACATATGCCTTGGGAAATCTCTTTTTTTAGTCATCGGCGAAGCAGAAGCTGAGGTGTACCATCTCGATGCGGTTACATGCTTTTATCTTTTACCTTTTGCCGTCCTGAATTTGCCAGACCTGGCCGCCTTGCAGTTCCATTCAACCCATCGCATCCATCTCACTCATATTGCCCAACGCCGCCTGTTTCTTTTCAGGAAATTCCGCAATCATAACATCAGCGGTGAGAATCAGACTGGCTATCGAGGCAGCATTCTGCAAGGCAGAACGTGTCACCTTGGTGGGGTCGAGGATGCCCATTTCGATGAGATCACCGTATTCTTCGGTCGCTGCGTTGTAACCGAAGTTGCCCTCGCCTTCCAGCACTTTGGCGAGGACTACCGAGGATTCGCCACCAGCATTTGCAACGATCAGCCGTAAAGGCTCTTCCAATGCCCGCAACACGATCTCGATGCCGGCTTGCTGCTCGTTATTGCCGACCTTCAGCGCGCTGATAGCTGCCCTGGCTCGTAGTAACGCCACACCGCCGCCGGGCAGAATTCCTTCTTCGACTGCGGCACGTGTTGCATGCATCGCGTCTTCAATTCGAAGCTTTTTTCTCTTTCATACCGGTTTCGGTGGCGGCGCCGACCCTGATCACCGCAACACCGCCGACAAGTTTGGCGGCACGTTCCTGTAATTTTTCTTTGTCGTAATCGCTGGTGGATTCTTCCATCAGTTTACGGATTTGCTTAATGCGGCTCTGAATTATTTCGGGATCTCCGGCACCGCTAATGAGAGTCGTGTATTCTTTACCAACTTCTACGCGCTTGGCCTGACCGAGATCTTCCAGTGTAATCTTTTCCATAGTCAGACCCATTTCCTCGGCGATTACCTTGCCGCCGGT
>JBKJYB010000244.1:0-3591 GCA_046716045.1 Nitrosospira sp. | reverse complement strand
CTCGTACACACTTGGAGACAGCCACTCTTGCACAAACCTTCATAAACGGTGACGGACAGGATGCACGCGTCTACGGGTTCATCACCACCGTCAATGGCGATAACACCTATTGCGCCGACGGAAGTGGAAATTGCGGACTGTTTTATACGGCGACCTTTAATGATTCGCAGAATTTCAGCCCCTCTTACGTTGAATTCACCAGTGCGACGATTTCGGTTTTTTTTAGCAATGTCTCGCCTATCAATCTACTGAATCAGAATTCGCCGACCAATATTGCGACAATTGAGGCGCTAAATGGCGGAAACCCCTGGGTAACGCTGACGGGTCACGGCAATCTCGGCGGTATTGCTGATCCCTTGGCGGTTGTTAATGGTGGCGGCATCTTGACTGGTGCAACCCTAAGCGGTACGGGTTTTGGCCAGTTTGATGTGACAGGTCCCGGCGAGGCCGCAGTAATCTCATTCCTCAACGCAAACGGCCAGCTAGATGCCGTGGGTGGCGCAACAGACATCACGCTAAACAGCTCGTTTAATAACTCGGTGCTAAATTCATTCGATATAGCGAATGGTTTGGCCAACGGTTGCCGCAATGGCACGGCTGTGGCAGGGGCTTGGTGCTTTCAAGGTGCGGCAGCTTTGCGCGGCGACACCCAGATCCCTGAACCCGGTATTCTCGGGCTGGTTGGCATTGGTCTTCTCGGATTGGGCGCAGCAGCACGCCGCCGTAAAATCTGATCAGCCGAATACCGCGGTAAGCTGCGGTACACAAGCTTTAGCGGCAAAAAAAACGCGTCCACCCTGGTGGACGCGTTTTTTTGTGCGTCGCTACAATAGGACTTCAGCAGATTCAATTCTACGAATATCTCCCCGGCGCTATCAATCCGTGAGGGTCCAACTCCCGTTTGAGGGCGGCGACAGCCTGCCAGTAAGGCGTCTCAGGTTTTATAAAATGCTGCATCGAATCCACGGTGGCGCGATACGGAATACAGCCGATTGTGCGTCCCGCCTCGAATAGTGCGTTGTAACATTGCCTGGCGCGCTCTATAGCTTCTTCACTGGCGCGGTCGAAGAGCAATGGCACTGTGCTGTTGAAGCAGCGATCGGATAGGCTGGTCAGTGTTATCAGCGGTTCAAAACGATGCGCGATGCAGACCTCATGCACCATCTTCGTATACTCCCGAACCTTGTCCGCGCGCATGGGTACCAGCGGCGAATACCATATCAAACCGCAGCCATCCCGCGCCGGGTTCATCGGTGTGTTATCTTCCGGCCGCTTACCCGATACCCAGTAAGCTAAAGGCAGCGCAATCTCGCTGGGCTTACCCGCCAGCGCCTGCAAGGTCTTGTCAAGTAGACCAAACATGTTTTGCAACCCCTGACCTCGCTCACCCGGGATGAGATAACTTAGCCGCTTAAGATTGCCTACCGACTCCGGTGTGAAGAAAACCAATCTCTTGACGATACCGGAGAGCCTGCTTTTTATCACGGACTTGACTGCACGAACCACGCGAGCATTACCATATATCGCGCCGGTTCCCATCCAGGGCATGACCTGATTTCGACGCGCCATTTTCAAAAGATACTGTTCGTCGATGAGACCATTTCGATCAAGCTGATCGCGCGGATAAGGTTCTATCATGGATAACACTCTGCGTGTATTCAGCAGGTTGATTAAACCGAGCGTTCCGCCAACCTCGCTCAATAAAGCACGCACGGCTTCCACCGCGCGTTCGATATCGGCATCGTGTGGCAATCCGAAGAAAAAAGCCTCCATCCGCTCCGGAACAGGCGCAAGCGCAATCGTCATCCGCGTAACGATCCCAAATGCGCCCTGGGAGAAGATACCATCGAGAAATGGACCAACCCCCCATTTGAAAGCCCTGTCCACCTCAACACAACCCAGTTCGGCCAGCGGAGGTTTGTAAATTCTTCCATCGGAAAGCACCGCCTCAAGAGACATCACCGAAAGAAAGTGATCCGCATGCGGGATCATGCCATAACCTCGCTCAAGCGCGTTTCCAACCAGGCTGCAATCGGGACCGGCACCGGTGACTGGACAAAGAAATCTTAGCGAGTTCTCATCGAGATACTTTTGCAGGATTCGCTGGGTGACACCCGGCTCAAGCGTCGCCAGGCCAGTCTCGACATCCAGCGTAATGCTTGTCATGCCCGACAGATCAACAATTACACACCCATCGATAGCCGGATTTGCGCTACCATAACCCCAATTATTACCAGTGCTGACGGGGTACAACGGCACACCGAGCTCTCGCGAGGCGTTGACGATGGCCTTAATCTGTCCTTGGGACGCAGGACAAACGGCTCCCGGGATAGTCCGGTGTACACCGGTGGTGCAAACGCTATATTTGACTTCGGCCGCCAACTGGCCGAGCACCCGATCCGAGCCGAGTTCGTCAGCCATCCTCTCCAGGAATAATTCGTATTGGCTTTCGCGATCCATAAAAATTGTCTCCAGAGAAATCTATGCTGAAATAGCAATATTTCCAGGACCATCAGACAAGCGCAACAACACATGACGGCTGCCTCCCGAATGAAACAGCCACAGGTAGCGGGATTGAAGTTGAAGCGGAGGGATCATGTGCCTGATGGCAAGCCCACCCACAGACTCTACCAGCAAGGGACCGAGATAGCCATACGCAACTCGTAGAGCAGTACTACCCCAAAATTTCTGGTGAATGGTATCCAATGGCATTCGTAAAACGGACGAAATGGGTCAAAAGCATCATAGACGCACTCAACCTTCAGGTACTAAAATGTGTGGTTAGCGGTTTAACTAAGCCGCTCGGTGCAGACGCCGTTAAATTCGACCTGTTATAGCATGTTTGCGCTTGAAGCAATTGAAAAGACAGAGCCTGGATTACCGGTGTTTTCCCAGCTTCGGTCTTGGTATCTAGTGTGTAAGCTAACTACTGGCCAGCAAAATTTTCGCTCGGTTTTCGTGGTTTCCGGTCTTTCTTTTTAGACAAGCCACAGATCACTGGTCGTTTGCTTGATTCCGGGGGCAATTCTTTTAGCGCAGAACCGGCCGCCGATCGGTATCAGCCGCTGCATGCCTGGGCAGTACGGATAAGCAGAAAAACCGGATAAACGTTGATCGTACAACGAAGGCTCCTCTTTGCGGCAAGGTGCCTTCGGAATCCACGGAGCTCAAGTGTGGTATGGATGTATCTCTTATTAACGGGAAGGCTCTACCTCCTATAATAAAATCAGGCGACAAGACGCAAGAGGCCGAACTCAAGGCCCATGTCAGGAACCTGATAGGAGCGCGCCCTCTTTTATTTATATGGCAGTTGTTTAGCGCATGGTGCGTGATCGCTGCGGCAATCACACTTGCGATCTGGGTCGAGAGTATCTGGACGAGCCTGCTCGCTATTTTTCTGGTGGGTACCCGTCAGAATTTGCTCGGTCTACTCGTGCATGAGCAGGTTCATAGACTCGGCTCACGCGGACGCCATAGCGACCTGATCACTAATTTATTTGCCGCTTACCCATTGCTCGTCCTATCGGTTGAGGGTTATGCCCAGGTGCATCTGGCGCATCACAAGTATTTCTATACAGACAGGGATCCTGA
>JBKJYB010000243.1:0-12798 GCA_046716045.1 Nitrosospira sp. | reverse complement strand
GCTTCAAAGCGTGCTTTGCAAATATCCTTCGCCGCGGCGGTTGCGTCCTTGAGAAATTTGCGCGGGTCGAACTCGCTTTTGTTTTTGGCAAGGTGGCGGCGGATTGCACCCGTCATGGCGAGGCGGATGTCGGTATCGATATTGATCTTGCGCACACCATGCTTGATACCTTCCTGGATTTCCTCCACCGGCACGCCATAAGTCTCCTTCATTTCTCCACCATATTCGCGGATGATGTCAAGCCAGTCTTGTGGCACAGAACTGGAGCCGTGCATCACCAGATGAGTATTGGGAATACGCCGATGGATGTCCTTGACGCGCTCGATAGCGAGAATGTCGCCAGTCGGTTTGCGCGTGAATTTGTACGCGCCATGGGAGGTCCCGATGGCGATGGCCAGCGCATCCACGCCTGTTTGTTTGACGAAGTCGGCGGCCTGCTCCGGATCGGTCAACAGTTGATCATGAGATAGCTTCCCTTCAGCTCCGTGCCCGTCTTCCGCTTCACCCATGCCGGATTCGAGCGAGCCCAGGCAACCCAGCTCACCTTCAACGGAAACACCGACCGCGTGCGCCATCTCCACCACCTTGGCAGTGACCTCGACGTTGTATTCATAGGATGATGGCGTCTTGGCATCCGCCTCCAGTGAGCCGTCCATCATGACACTGGAAAAACCGCTACGGATGGCGTTAATGCATACCGCCGGGGATGCACCGTGATCCTGATGCATGACGATGGGAATATGCGGGTAAGCCTCCACCGCCGCCGCAATCAGGTGGCGCAAAAAAGCTTCGCCGGCATATTTGCGTGCACCTGCGGAACCCTGCATGATTACCGGGCTGTTGCATTCATCGGCCGCTTGCATGATGGCCTGAATCTGCTCCAGATTATTTACATTGAAAGCGGGCAGACCATAGCTATTTTCCGCCGCATGATCCAAAAGTTGACGCAATGATACGAGTGCCATTTGAGCCTCCTCAAAGTTAGAATCTGTGTATGGTGAATCGTAAATGGTGACCTGTTAGTGTAAGTCAGAAATACCGCTACTTAGAGATGGCTGGATTGTCACCATGCCGTGTTACGGATCGCTCCATATGAATAAACGACACGCTTCCTCCGTACCTTACCTGACATCATTTTTGGCGTCCCGCCCCTGGTTTATTAACTTGAGTGCTATGTAACAATATTTCCAGCTCACCACGCAAGCAATGGAAAACAGGGAGTTCAGTACTCCTGTTAATCAGCTTTCGGGCTTTGCCGAAGCCTTCCTGTATTCTCCCACCTTGACAATTTTCATGGTATTGGTGCCGCCCGCTTTGCCCACCGGTTCGCCGATGGTCATGATGATCAGATCACCATTGCGCACCACGCCCCGCTTCAGCAGCTCGTTTTCCGCATGATTCAGGATGATCTCGGGATCATTCGAACCTCCACCGAATTTTATCGGGTAAACACCCCGAAACAAGGTCATTTTACGGCGGGTATCCTCTTGCGGGCTTAAAGCAAATATGGGTACATTGGAGCTTCTGCGCGACATCAGCAGTACTGTTTTGCCGCTCTGTGTAAGCGCGGCGATGGCGCGGAGTTTCAGACCGCTGGCGGTGAACATGGTGGCGCGGGCGATTGCTTCCTCAATGGTATCCGGAAGGCCACCCTGAAGCCGGCGGAGTTCGCTGCTCGCCAGATATTCCTTTTCCGCTTCAAGGCAAACCCTGGCCATGGCCGCAACGGCTTCGACAGGATACTGTCCCGCGGCGGATTCCGCGGATAGCATCACCGCATCGGTGCCATCCAGTACCGCATTCGCGACATCGGATACTTCAGCACGGGTTGGAACCGGACTGGTAACCATCGATTCCATCATCTGCGTAGCGGTCACCACCAGTTTATTGTTGGCACGTGCCGTGCGGATCATCCGCTTCTGCAGCGCCGGCACCACCGCGTCGCCTACTTCTACCGCAAGATCACCACGCGCCACCATAATGGCGTCGGACGCCTGCAAAATATCATCCAGCGCCAGAATGGCTTCGGATCGCTCAATTTTTGCCATCAGTAAACTTTTGCCACCGGCTTCGTGCATCACTTCACGCGCCCAGCGCATGTCTTCTCCGGAGCGCGGGAAGGATACCGCGAGGTAATCCGCCTTGAGCACCGCGGCAGTTCTGATGTCCTCCACGTCTTTGCTGGTCAATGCGGGGGCACTGAGTCCGCCGCCTTTGCGGTTGATACCCTTATTGTTGGATAGCACACCACCCTGTTCAACCACGCAATACACCCGGGGCCCCTGGACATCGGATACGCCGAGCACGATACGGCCATCATCCAGGATCAGTGTCGCACCCGTTTCGACGTCATTGGGAAGCTCTTTGTAATCCAGCCCCACCCGTTCCTGATCGCCAAGCATGCATTCGGCGTCGAGTATAAATTTGTCACCGGTTTTGAGCGCGATTTTTCCTTTCTCAAACTTGCCAATCCGGATTTTCGGTCCTTGCAAATCCGCCAGTACCCCCACGGCATGACCAGCGGCACGTGCCAGCGAACGGGTCAGTTCGGCGCATTCGATGTGCTCCTCGCGAGTGCCATGAGAAAAATTGATACGTACTACATCCACTCCGGCATTTATCATGCGCTCAAGAACTTTAGGATCACGGGATGCGGGGCCGAGAGTAGCGACGATTTTTGTTCTTCGAATCATTCTAGGTAGGGGTGTGTTGCATTGGTTAACCGTACAAAAAATCAGCGCGCGCGCTGTTCAAGTATTTCCACCGCAGGCAGCTTCTTACCTTCCAGAAACTCCAGAAAGGCACCGCCAGCAGTGGAAATGTAGGATATCTTGTCATAAATACCGTACTTCTGGATCGCAGCAATGGTGTCGCCACCACCCGCCAGGGTGAATGCTCCGGTATTGGCAATCGCCATGGCGATGGTTTTGGTGCCGGCACCGAATTGATCGAACTCGAATACGCCAACGGGACCATTCCATACAACAGTGCCGGCTTTCATGATGATATCTGCCAATTCTTGCGCACTTTTCGGGCCGATATCGAAAATCATCTCGTCATCGGCAACCGAGTCGGCGTCTTTCAATATCGCCGGTTCGTTCGCGTCGAATTTTTTTCCGACCACGACATCCACCGCAATCGGGATGGAAGCATGGCGTTTCGCCATCTTATCCATCAACGTCTTCGCGGTAGGAACCAGATCATCTTCGCACAGGGATTTTCCGGTATTCTTGCCAGCGGCTTTGAGGAAAGTGTTGGCGATGCCGCCGCCAACCACCATCTGGTCCACTTTTTCGGACAGGGACTCAAGCACGGTAAGCTTGGTCGAAACTTTGGACCCCCCGACGATGGCGACCATGGGGCGTGCCGGATTCAGTAGCGCTTTGGTCAGCGCGTCCAGTTCTTCGGTCAGCAGAATACCGGCACAGGCAATAGGCGCATACTTGGCAATGCCGTGGGTCGAGGCTTCAGCGCGGTGTGCTGTGCCGAAGGCATCCATCACAAACACGTCGCACAGCCGGGCATATTTTTGCGCGGTCTCATCAGTATTTTTCTTTTCGCCCTTATTGATGCGGCAATTTTCCAGAACGACCAGTTCACCTTCGGCGACTTCGAAGCTATTCTCTACCCAATCCTTGATCAGGCGCACGGGTTTGCCCAGACGTGCAGCGATATTATCGGCAACCGGCTTGAGCGAATCCTCCTCAGACCATACGCCTTCTTCGGGGCGGCCCAGATGTGACGTCACCATCACTTTAGCCCCTTGTTTCAGGCAGTGGTTGATGGTATCCATGGAAGCGGTAATACGCGCATCAGAAGTAACCTTGCCGTCTTTAACGGGTACATTGAGATCGGCGCGAATGAAAACGCGCTTGCCTTTCAGATCGAGGTCGATGACTTTAATGACGGACACTGGAAGTTCTCCAAATTTGTACGGTATAGGGAGATCTTGTTGACACTCCTTATGCCTCATCGAAGTGGGGGGAACGAAGGTGCGGAAAGCGAATCGGGCAAATTATTTTATGCCCTGGCGATTCCCGGCCCCTTACCACAAACTATTTCGCGGCAACGCGGACCATTTCCAGAATCTTGCTGGAGTAGCCCCACTCGTTGTCGTACCAGGAAATGACTTTTACGAAGCTGCCATCCAAAGCCATGCCAGCTTCCGCGTCAAAGATGGAGGTGCAACTTTCACCGCGAAAATCGGTGGAAACAACTTTCTCATCGGTATAGCCGAGCACACCCTTCATTGATCCCTCGGATGCTTTCTTCATGGCGGCACAGATTTCCTCGTAGGTAGCATCCTTCTCCAACTCAACGGTTAAGTCGACCACCGAGACATCAGAGGTCGGTACGCGGAAAGCCATGCCGGTGAGCTTTTTGTTCAGTTCGGGGATAACCTTGCCAACGGCTTTGGCCGCACCGGTCGAGGATGGAATGATATTTTCGAGAATACCGCGCCCTCCGCGCCAATCCTTGTTGGAAGGGCCATCGACAGTTTTCTGGGTGGCGGTAGCAGCATGTACGGTAGTCATCAGGCCGCGCTTGATGCCGAAGGCATCGTGCAATACCTTGGCGACAGGAGCGAGACAGTTGGTAGTACACGAAGCGTTGGAAATAATGGATTGTCCGGCATATGTTTTGTCATTCACACCATAAACAAACATGGGTGTGTCATCTTTTGACGGCGCTGACATGATGACTTTTTTGGCGCCGGCAACCAGGTGTTTCTCGCAACTTTCCTTGGTGAGAAAAAGTCCGGTGGATTCAACGACGATATCCGCACCCACCTCGCCCCATCTCAGTTCACTGGGATCCTTGATGGCGGTCAGGCGGATTTTCTTGCCATTGACCACCAGAGTTTCGCCTTCGATAGAGACATCCCCCTTGAAACGGCCATGCACAGAATCATACTGCAACATATAGGCGAGGTAGTCAGGCTCAAGCAGGTCGTTAATCGCGACGACTTCGATGTCCGGAAAATTCTGTATTGCTGCGCGGAATACCATACGGCCTATGCGGCCAAACCCATTGATACCGACTTTGATTGTCATGTTTTGAACTCCTTGGATAAAAAAATCAAACCGTGGCGCAAAAAATTCTCGCGATCCCTGGAGAGCCCGGCCGAGAATTAAATAACGCTATTCACCGTTTTTATCACATTTTCAACGGTGAAGCCGAAGTGCTTGAATAGATCGCCGGCAGGCGCCGACTCGCCAAATGTATCCATGCCGACCACCGCGCCTTCGAGTCCCACATATTTGCGCCAGTAATCGGTGACACCCGCTTCCACGGCCACGCGTACTATACCCTTGGGCAATACACTGTC
The DNA here is from genome assembly GCA_046716045.1 of Nitrosospira sp. Lineage (GTDB taxonomy): Bacteria > Pseudomonadota > Gammaproteobacteria > Burkholderiales > Nitrosomonadaceae > Nitrosospira. Next base: position 7,469 of record JBKJYB010000243.1, on the reverse strand, counting down.
CTTATAGGACGGATCCTGACGATCAAACAGGTTTGTACAAGGCATTGAGACCACGCGCACATGGACACCCGTTTCGGCAAGTGCTTTTTGCGCCATCATTGCCAGGCCGATTTCAGAGCCGGTAGCGATAATGATTGCCCGTGGCTTGCCGTCCTCAGCCTCCGACAGGGTATAACCGCCCTTGTCGATCAGTTTGATAGTGGTAGCGTCGCGTTTCTGGAAAGGCAGATTCTGGCGGCTGAAAATCAGCGTTGAAGGGCCATCCTTGCGTTCAATTGCGCGTGCCCAGGCCACTGTGGATTCGACCGTATCGCAGGGCCGCCATACATCCATGTTGGGAATATAACGTAACGTCGCAGTCTGTTCCACCGGTTGGTGTGTCGGGCCGTCTTCGCCCAGGCCAATTGAATCATGTGTAAACACGAACAGATTGCGAATTTTCATCAGTGCCGCCATGCGCAAGGCATTGCGGGCATATTCCGAAAACATGAGGAAAGTCGCGCCGTAGGGGATGATGCCACCATGCAAGGACAGCCCATTCATTATCGCGCTCATGCCGAATTCACGTACGCCGTAATAAATATAGTTGCCTCCGTTTTCGCGGTTGCAGCCCTTTGAACCTGACCAGAGGGTAAGATTGGACCCAGCCAGATCCGCGGAACCGCCGACCAATTCCGGTAATGCCGATGCCAAGCCTTCAATGGCGTTCTGCGAGGCCTTGCGGGTGGCAATCGTTTCTTGTTTGGCATCGACACGGCTGATCAAACCATCCACGTGTTCGCGCCAGCCATCCGGCAACTCTCCCGACATGCGCCGCGTGAACTCGGCAGCCTCGGCGGGGTACTGCTCGACATACTCGGCGAACTTGCCGTTCCATTCGGTCTCCAGCTTCTCGCCTTTTGCGCGGCCATCCCACATTGCATAAACATCATTGGGAATTTCGAATGGCAGATGATGCCAGCCGATATGCGGACGCGTAGCGGCTATTTCCACGTCACCCAGCGCGGCGCCATGGACTTCGTGAGTATCGGCCTTGTTGGGAGAACCCATGCCGATGACGGTTTTGCAGCAGATCATCGAAGGTTTGCCGCTGGCCTGCTTGGCCGCCTCGATCGCCGCCTCGATTGCTACTGGGTCATGACCGTTGACATTGGGCACCACGTGCCAGCCGTAAGCTTCAAAACGTTTGGGTGTGTCGTCTGTGAACCAGCCTTCCACGTGACCGTCGATGGAAATGCCGTTGTCGTCGTAAAAACAGATCAGTTTACCAAGTCCCAGCGTGCCCGCCAGCGAGCACGCTTCATGGGAAATTCCTTCCATAAGGCAACCATCGCCAAGAAACACGTAAGTGTAATGATTGACAATGTCAAAGCCGGGCCGGTTGAAATCCGCGGCAAGTATTTTTTCCGCCAGCGCCATGCCCACCGCGTTGGCGAGCCCTTGTCCCAAGGGGCCGGTGGTGGTTTCCACTCCCGGCGTGTAACGATATTCGGGATGGCCGGGCGTTTTGGAATGAAGCTGGCGGAAGCGCTTGATTTCCTCCATCGGCAAGTCGTAGCCGGTGAGGTGTAGCAACGCATAAAGCAACATCGAGCCATGCCCGTTGGACAACACGAACCTGTCGCGATCCACCCACTTGGGATTAGCGGGGTTGTGGCGTAAATGATGAATCCATAATACCTCGGCTATCTCTGCCATGCCCATCGGCATGCCGGGGTGACCCGAATTGGCTTTTTGCACAGCGTCCATAGCCAGCGCGCGGATAGCGCTGGTAAGATTCTTGAACACCGGCGCATCAAAATCTCTAAATGTTCCCATGGACACAAACTCCCTCGTTCAATGGATATATGGCAATAAAAATACCACCCCCTAACCTGGGTAGGGGTGCGGGTCGGCAAAAACCATTATTATCGCTTAAGATACGATGTCAGACAACTTTGCGTTGACACTAATGCAAGATTTCAAATGTAGCGGTTAGCAGTTAGCCTAAAAGCGTTATGGGAAATTCACCACGATGCGATACGGTCGGGAGCTGATATCCATTAATCTGGATGGCTCCGGTAATTTTATGTGCGTGATACAAACGGGAAATTTCTCCCCGTTCAGTGATTGCGCAGCTTGATTCCCAGTAGTTTGAGCTTGCGGTAAAGATGTGTGCGCTCCAGCCCGGCTCGCTCAGCCACTCGAGTCATATTGCCATTTTCCTGATCAATGATCTGTTCGAAATAAATTCTCTCAAATATGTCACGTGCTTCGCGTAATGGAATATTAAGTGGAACACCAGCCACCGCTTGCGCCGGGGATGAAGATACCAGCATCTGTTTTACATCATCCGCTGATATCTCATCGCCGGCGCACGTGAGCGCCAGAGAGTGCACCGCGCCGGTAAGCTGTGCAAGATTGCCGGGCCAGTCGTAGTTCCGCAAGCCATTGAGCGCGGCGGTACTAAATTGCCGCAGGGGTACTTCGCCTGATTCAATGCAGCGCGAGAGGATCTGGCTGGAGAGTTCGGGAATGTCTTCCCGATGCTCCCTCAGTGCGGGAACATTGATGCAAAGACTGCTCAAAATTTCATATAACCGCTGATCATAGGCACCTTGCGCAGTCAGCCCCGCCAGTGGCATCGATGTGGCGCACACCAGCCGCACACTGTATTTTTCCAGCTTGCCCAACAGCAACAGCAGGCCTTTTTGTGCCAATCTGTTGAGATCCCCGATCTCCTTGAGAAACAATAAACCACCTTTTGCGCGCTCAAGGAGATCAAACGGGGCATTCGCAAGAGCGGCGAGGGTATCCGGCTCCACCCAGGGGGTGTTTGGGCGGTGCAGAAAACGCGCACACAAATCCGCGCCGGTGCCGGGTTCGCCGGTAAGCAATAGCGGTGTTCTCAGGTTGGCTACCTGTTCCAGCCGTTTTTTCAGGTCGGCGATCAATGGGCCCCTGCCCAGGCTGGCGAGTGGAAGAATCGTGGGTGATTTGCCTTGCCCTCCACGCAATGCGCGCCCTACTGTACTCAACAGTTTTTGCAGCGGAACCGGTTTCTCCAGATAGCCGGATGCGCCCATCCGTGTCGCCTCTACCGCGGTGTCTATGGTGCCATGTCCCGACATCATCACCACCGGCATGGTGAGCAACCCGCCACTTGCCCATTCCTTCAGCAGGGTGATGCCGTCGGTGTCCGGCATCCAGATATCCAGCAGTACCAGATCGGGTCGCGTTTGCTTGCGCCAGTTGCGTGCCTGCTCCGCATTTTCCGCAAGGGCCACCTGATAGCCTTCATCACGCAAGATTTCGGACAATAGCTCACGTATGCCGATTTCGTCATCAACGACAAGTATTGTATTGTTGCTCATAATTCATAATTCAAAAGTCGGATCTCTTTTGCAAATGCAATGAAATTTAGCTTGATAGTGGTGCCTGATGGCGAATTACCAGCGGGTGCTTCCAGGCTGGAAGATACATTCATGGCGGATGATAGTCATGTGACTTTACGATAAGGCTCTGTAAAAGCGCCTGTGCGGTCCATATTTCGCCACTTTTTCGGTCAATAGAACAACTATTGATCTTCAAAATCCTCAAAATCTGTCCTCACTCAATCACTTTTTCGTTTCGATTCTGCAAGTCCGGCAGGCTGCTCGCCGGAAGAGTAATTGAAACTCGCGCGCCACGAGGCTGGGTATTCTCTATTTGAATCATGCCGCTGTGTTCCTCGACTATTTTTTTTACAATGGGTAGTCCGAGTCCCGTACCCTTGGCTTTAGTGGTAACGTAGGGTTCGAACACTTGAGCCTTGACTTTTTCGGGGAATCCCGTGCCGTTATCACTTACGCTAAACCGTACTCCGCCAGACACAATTTCGGTTCGCACCATGATAGCGGGTTCCGGGATGCCTATCAGTGTATCCTGAGCATTTTGCAAGAGATTGTGAATAATCTGGCGTAACCGTGCGGAATCCCCTCTTACTGTCGGTAGATCTGAAGCCAGGGCTAAATAAATGTGTGGTTGGGGATTTCCAGGCGCCGCCAGGCTTGCGGCCTCATATAATGCAAGCACTTCCCGCACCAGGCTGTTGAAATCCAATACATGAAATTCCAGCTCGGGCGCACGCGCATACTCGCTGAATTCATTGACCATTTTTTTAAGTGCTTCCACCTGATTGACGATAGTTTCAGTGGAGCGCCGCAAGATATTTGCATCCTGCGTACTCAGCTTCTCAGCGAGCTTGTGTTGCATGCGCTCAGCGGAAAGCTGTATCGGCGTTAGCGGATTCTTGATTTCGTGGGCTAGGCGCCGCGCCACCTCACCCCACGCGGCGGTACGTTGAGCCTGCAATAGACCGGTAATGTCATCAAACACCACGACACCGCCGCCGCCCGATACGTGCGGCAGACGTGTCCCGCGAAGCAATAATACCTGGCTGGTACCACCTCTCAAGCGTTCCACCTGACACTGCCATTCGCCGTTTTTTCCCGAATGAAATCCTTCAAGGATTTCGGTCTTGAAAGAGTTAAGTTGTGGTTCACGCACCGCACATTCTTCTATGGTTAATCCCTGGAGGCCCGTCAGTGGAACCTTCAGAATTTGCTCCGCGCTAAGATTAGCGGTACGCATGCGTAAGTTTTCGTCAAATACCAGAACACCGGATGAGAGGTTGGCCAGGATGTTTTCCAGATAAGCCCTGGCACTTTCCACCTCCTGCTGGTTGCGCTGGGCTGTCATGCGAGCTTCCTCCAACTGCTGAGTCATGAGATTAAATGATTCGGTCAGCACGCCCAGTTCATCCCGGCTTTGGACCGGATGACGTCTGCTGAAGTCGCCTTGCGCTACCGCGCGGGTACCTTCGGCCAGCATACCCAACGGCGCGCTTAGCCGCTCACTGATAACGAACGCCGCAGCCAGAGCGGAAAAAAGCGAAAGCAGCAGCGCGAGCGTGAGCGTCACGCCGTACAGCCCCTTCAGTCCTTCGCGCGATAGCAGTAATTCCTGATAATCGCGATACGCCGCCTGCACTATTTCCGCATCTTCGGTCAGCTGTTTTGGTACCGGTTGCAATAGTTGTAATACCCAGGCATTTTTTTCCATCCTCGCCGCATCGATTGGCGCCACCACCCTTAGATATAAACCTTTACCGGGAATAGACTCGACCGCGCTGTAAGCTTTTTCTGTTCTTACCTGTCGCATGACCGCCGCACTTAGCGTTTCGGGGAATAGCCCCTTGTCATGTACGCCAGAAAATACGATTATCTCGCCGTTCTGATCAAACAGTGCGGCTTCCTGTATCTGTGATTGATGCAGCAACTGATCCAGTGCCGCTAGCGGCGAGGCGGATTCCTCGGATAGCGTAAGCGCGGCGGCCTGAGCTTTGTTGCGTAGCTCCACCAGTAGGTTATCGAGGATGGTGCGCCCTAGATTCAATCCTCCTTCGAGCGCTCGATCCACTTTGACATCAAACCAGGATTCGATACTTTTCCCGAGGAATTGCACAGAGACGCCATACACCAGCGCACCCGGCAGAATCGCCATCAGCGAGAAGATCAGCAATAGGCGCAGCGCCAGCCTGGAACCGAATACGCCAGCCTTGAGCCTGCGCCTGAGTCTCCATAGCAAATATCCCACCACTGCCATGAGAAGCAGCACGAAGCCGACATTGACCCGGATCAGAAGTCTATATTTACGTTCAAAGAGTCCCGTGTCGGCACCCGCGGTGGCGAGCAGAAACAGCATGACCGCACCTAGCCCCGCACCAATGATGATGACGTACTTCACGGCCGGGCACTATCTTGAAGCTTTGGCAACGGCAATTTTGTGCCCCACCGTAGTGTGCCGGTGCCTAGATCCCACTCCCTGGAGCCAAGCGTTTCCACCTGAAATGGTTTAGGCAATGCAGATATGTCAAGTCGCATCCGCAGTTCCACCGTGTATTCCATATCCGGTTTTAGCTCGGAACTTGCGATAATTGGACGGTCGCGCACCCGGCTAAGCGCCTGTAATGCTTCCTTGAGCGTGCTAAAGTTCTGCGACAGCGTCCCGCGACTCAAACGGTATTGACGGGTAAGCGCATAATAGCTCAATCCCTCCCGCACTCTGCTCTGCGCAACTCTCTCATCCAGCCAGTACCATCGGAAATTCATCAGGTTGAGTTCGGTGACGAAGTAAAGCACGATGCCTTTTTCGAGTGCACGTTCCAACTTTGGGTTGAGCGCGATCTCGAAATCGGCGTCAAACCGATAACCTTCGTCTGTCGCGTCTATCACGATGGATTTTATCTGTATGCCTTCCGCATAGACAGCGGTGCTCAGCGGCAGCGCCAGGCTTAGCAGTATGGTTGCGGCCGCCTGCAACAGTCGTGCGAAGGAATCAGACTTTGTGCAGCAGCGCATAAAAGAAACCGTCATGATGAGAATTTGGCAACAGTTGCCCATCGATTGTATTAACCTGGGAAAGAGGCAGCAGACTGGCGTCTGAATGATGGCGCAGAAACTTTTCCACTTGCAGCTTATTTTCTTCGGCGAATACCGAACAGGTGGCGTAGAGCAATTTACCATCTCTGGTCAGGATCTGCCACAAGGCATCCAGGATTTCGCCCTGCCTTGCGCCAAATCGGGCGAGGTCACTTTCACGCCTTAGCCATTTGATATCGGGGTGGCGGCGCACCACGCCGGAGGCGGAGCAGGGCACATCGGCTAAAATGCGATCGAATTGCTTGCCATCCCACCATTCGGCCGGATGCGCCGCGTCACCGTGAATGATGCGGTGGGTGTCAAGTTCCAGACGAGACAGATTTCTTGCTATGCGGCCTACTCGTACGATGTCATTGTCGAGCGCGGTTAATTCCACCTCCGCCAATTCCAGCAAATGCGCGCTTTTGCCTCCGGGAGCGGCGCACGCATCCAGAACACGCATGCCGTCGTGTGCATCCAGCAACGGTGCGGCAAGTTGGGCGCCCGCGTCCTGTACCGATACCAGTCCCTGGGTGAATCCCGGTAACCTATCCACCGCCACCGGCTGTGCCAGTTCGAGCGCGCCATTCCATAATCGCTGTGCGTCCATACCGTTTTGATTGAGACATTTTCCGTATTCCGCCACGCTGATTTTGCGCCGGTTGACCCTCAGTGTCATGGGTGGATGCCGATTGCCGGCCTCCAGTATTGCTTGATAGTTTTGCGGATAGTGCGCGTGGAGTTTGTCTATCCACCATTGTGGATGAGAATACCGTCCTACCTCGCTTTCAGCTGCTCGTTCCAGAAGGCTTGCGCGTTGACGTATGAAGTTGCGCAATACTGCGTTGACCAGCCCTTGTGCACCTTTGCCGCCGTTCAGAACGTGAGCGGCGGATACGGCGTGATCCACAATCGCATGCGTGGACGCCCTGCTGTATCCCAGCTGATACAGACCCACCAATAATAAACAACGTATATTCCGGTCCCACAGTGGCTTATTCAGTAATAAGCCAAGTAACTTGTCGAGTT
>JBKJYB010000242.1:0-3578 GCA_046716045.1 Nitrosospira sp. | reverse complement strand
GAATATAGGTTATGCCTACTTCAAGGCAGGAGATTTTACGATAAAGACTTCCCAGAAATTAGATCCCGGACGTAAGGACAATTCAAACTTCTTGTATGTTGAAACTTCGGTGTTTGCTTTTTAAATGTAATATATTCATTCTAATGTATTAATTCTGTAAGCCCCGTTTTACTTCCCTTTGGGCAACTCTGCCCTGTTTTTCTCATAAAGAATGGCAGAAGGAAGAAAAATTCATAGTTACAAGAGTCTATGTAGCCGCGAAAGGAAATAGTGAAATGAAAAAATATTTATTGTCAGTCTCCCTGTCAATTGCCTTATTAGCGACATTCGTGCAACCCAGCTTTGCTGCCAAGGTTACGCATGCTAAATGCGTCCTATGATGTGTCACGTGAATTTTATAAAAATTACCATCCGCTATTTATCAAATTCTGGAAACAGAAAACCGCAGATGACCTTACCATTAACCATTCGCATGGCGGTTCCAGCAAACAAGCGCGCTGTATTGGATGGGATATGGAGGCAGATGTAGTGACGATGAGCCAGTCCATTGATGTAGACATTCTGGCAGACAAGCATTTAATTCCGGCCAATTGGGCGGAACGGTTGCCGTATGGGAGTTCGCCAGTATTCCTGGTACGTAGAGGTAATCCCAAAGGCATTAAAAACTGGGCTGATCTGGCGAAAACCGGCGTATCGGTAATTATTGCCAATCCAAAAACATCCAACAATGGACACTATGCTTATCTGGCAGTCTGCCGGGGGCTCAAACCTTGCCGCCGCTCAAGCTATTCACCGTGAGCGAAGTATTTGGCAGCTTGAAATAAGCGCAGGCAGTGCATTTCAAAGATGGCGGCTTGTTCGACCAAATCTATTCCAGGAAATAAGGGTATTTGCCATGTCACAACTTTATCGCTTAAATGCACTACAGAATGAGCTACGTGATGTACTAAGTCTCAGTCTCAACGATTATCGACTGCAAGTTCAAGAGAACGATGTGCGGGCAAATTTCATTGGTTTGCAATTGCGTAGCGTGTTTCAGCCGATATTCGATTTGGCCACAAATGCACCTTTTGGATATGAGGCATTGCTACGGGCATTCGATCATGAAGGTAATGCTATCGCCCCGCCCACCACGTTCAAACGGGCAGAGGTCGCCGAGAAACTGGTAAAGTTTGATCGCCTGTGCCGTGCCTTGCACACGCTAAACTATTTTAACATGGGCCCAAGCAAAGAACTGCTATTCTCTCAATGTACATCCCGAGCTGCTAGTGGCAGTCAATACGAGTACTGCATAATCATTCGTTGCCAACAGATAAAGTCGTAATCGAAATCAACGAAAGTGCAGTCAGTCAAGATAATTTGCTGAATGATGCCATTGTCAATTACCGCGAACGCGGCTACAAGATTGCCATTGATGATTTTGGTAAAGAACATTCCAATATAAACCGGTTGTGCAAACTCTCGCCGGACTACGTGAAACTGGATAGCAGCATTATTCATCTCGCAGAAAACGACAACCGCATGCAACGCATCCTGCCCAAGCTGATTGAAACTATTAATGAACTTGGCGAGGAAGTGATTATTGAGGGTATTGAAACCCCAAGCCAGCTTGAACTTGCGCAACATTGCCGGTGGCCAATTGGTACAAGGCTATTTGCTTGGTCGTTCCGCGCCTGCGCTTAGCTGGGGACAAATGGATTTGACATTGCGCGTTGCGCGCTTGAATACGTGCCGGTACTCGTTGTTATTTGAGTAGTAAACATTCATGCAGTGCCGTAAATAAATTGTGCGAGCGAGCCAGAAGTAGAATTCAATGCATTTATGAATGTAGCAAATACAGCTACACTCGCAAACAGTTCAAAGCTGAAACTGACGGCATCATCAATATAGCCCGATGCTGTCTCTTGTCGCTTTACCAAACCTGGCTCGGTCAGGTTCACCATATCTTGAATACCGCAAAGAATATAATAACTTATTGGTTAGAAAAAGGAAGTTCCTCTTATAGACTGATTCCCCATATACTTACATGGGGAATCAAATGGCTGCATTAATTGTAGGGGGTGACAAAATCGCAACTATCAAAGATGAATTATTCGCTCGTGGTATTGTTGATATCGAACACGGGAACGGTCGCAAGCATGGCGAGAAATGTCGAGTCATTCCCAAAAAAACCGAGTTAATCGTAGTGGTAACAAATTTTATTAATCACAGCTTGGCGTCAAAATCAAAAAAAGAAGCCAAACGCCTCAATTTGCCCGTGATGTATAGCAAAAATTCTCGCCCATTTTTTGCATCCATTCAATAGGCGTATTCAAGTTCGAAGTGCAACGCATGGCCAATTAAAATAAGAACTAAGGCCGCACTTACACGTTCGGCAATTTTTATTGTCTAATTCAGATCACCTGAGCGACAAGCCCATTCCAAGATCCTCTTACTGCATTGAAGTCACTTAATTTATCTGGAAAAGCATCTTCGATATTATTTATATTTCTCATCCATTTATAATTTCGCCTCCATTAGGATGAAGTACCTGTCCTGTCATATAGGAACATTCTTGAGAAGCTAAGAAGACATAACAGGGCGCCACTTCATCGGGTTGCCCTGGTCTTTCCATTGGCGTCTTTTTTCCAAAATTGGTGATTTCGTCGGAAGAAAAAGTAGAGGGTATTAAGGGAGTCCATATGGGACCTGGCGCTACAGCATTTACATAAATTCCACTACCTATTAATTGTTGAGACAATGACCGCGTAAACGCAACAATTGCACCTTTTGTTGCCGAGTAATCAAGCAGGTGTGAACTACCCTTATAAGCGGTTACTGAGGCAGTATTTATAATGCGTGCGTTTTTTTTCAAATGAGAAAGAGCAGCCTTTACCATATAGAACATAGAATACATATTAGTCCTGAAGGTTTTTTCCAGCTGCTCACTGCTAATATCCAAAATGCTGTCGCAAACATGCTGTTCAGCTGCATTATTTACCAGGATGTCAAGACGCCCAAAAAATGAAATAGTAGTTTCTATAATATTTTTACAGAATGCTTCATTCCCCACATCTCCATCAATCAATATGCATCTTCTACCACACCGCTCAACTTCCTGTTTGGTTTCGTTAGCATCCTTATGTTCGTTAAAATAAGCAATGACAATATCTGCACCTTCCTTCGCAAAAGCAATGGCGATGGCCCGTCCTATTCCGCTATCGCCCCCAGTGATAATCGCAACAGCAGATCGTAATTTATCGCTCCCTTTATAGTTTTGAAGAGTTGAATCTGGCTTCGGTACCATTTCTGATTCTAATCCAGGTTGTTGTGTTTGACGTTGGGCGGGGATTTCAGTGTTTTTCATTATGTAACCTCTGTTAGGTTGAGTTTATTTTTAAGCAAGGCGGATTCAAGTTCGAAGTGCAACACGGGTTGCACCAGGTGTTCTCATTGCCTTTTAAGTTTGATTGATACTTCTAGCGGCATCAAGGGCAAGCACCATACGTGGCGCGGCTTAGCCGCCCTTGACCCCGCCAGAAGTATCAACCCCTTGGTCTTTATGCAATAAAGGTGAATTGGCAATGTGTTGCACTTCG
>JBKJYB010000241.1:0-6916 GCA_046716045.1 Nitrosospira sp. | reverse complement strand
CAATTTAGTACCCAATGAATTTTATAATACGGTTTCGCGGCATGGTTTTGTCTGATTGAAATTGGACAACAGTTTCGGGCAAAGCCAATATCAAACTGATTTGCTGAGTTACCTTGTTAACGGTACCGTTTTTCCCGCGGGTCCTCCCAATATTGGCCCCCCTGTTGGCCCATCCATGGCGGCGCTTTCGGCAAACTATTGGGCCTCACAAACAATAACCCTGGATTCGGCCGATTCCGATATTTTTGACGGACGCAATGCCCGGTTTTTTCACCTTGCCCCTTTTGGCCAGGCGGAACAGCATCCTTTTTTAAGTACCGCCTCCAAGGTATATCTTTTCCCTCAATTTGACTTCCAACGCGGCAGCGACAACCACGAAAGCGAAGCCGAATTTTACATCGGCATCACTGGCCTCAGTGCCCCCCAAAATCTCGCCCTGCTGTTTCAGGTGGCCGACGGCACCGCCGACCCGCTTTCCGAGAAACCTGACCCGCATATCCATTGGAGTTACCTGCTAGCCAACGAATGGATAACTTTTGCGGAAAATGAGGTGGAAGACCTAACCGGGGGGCTGCTCAATTCCGGTATCGTTACCTTTGCCATGCCTCGTGATGCTTCGGACGCCAATACGCTTCTGCCTGCCGGGATGCACTGGATTCGGGCAGCGGTAGCCTCCGAAAGCGATGCCGTATGCCGTTTGATCCTGGTAGCCGCACAGGCCTTGGAGGCGACTTTCACGGACAGAGGCAACGATCCGGCTTTCTCCGCCAAAGTTCTGGCAGCGGGCACAATCAGTAAACTCGATCAGCCCAACGCAGCCGTCAAAAAAATCACCCAACCGTTTGCTACCTTCGGTGGACGCGGCGCAGAGCTCCCAACCGCGTTTTATACGCGTATCAGCGAGCGCTTGCGCCACAAGGACCGCGCCATTGCCTTATGGGATTATGAACGGCTGGTATTGGAGGCTTTCCCGCAGATTTACAAGGCCAAATGCCTGAACCACACTCACTATGAGCCCAGCGAAAGTGGCACAGGTATTTACAAGGAATTGGCTCCTGGCCATGTCACCATCGTCACCATCCCGAATCAGCAGCCTTCGAGCCTGCGCGACCCCTTGCGGCCTTACACGAGTCTGGGTCTGTTGCAGGAGATCGATGTTTTTTTGCGCAAACGGCTTTCCTGTTTCGTTAAACTGCACGTCAGAAATCCCCAGTTTGAAGAGGTGTGGGTTGATTCCAGGGTGCGGTTTTATGAAGGGTTCGATGACACTTTCTATACGAACAAGCTTCAGGATGACATCACTCGCTTCCTGTCGCCTTGGGCGTTCCCTGGCGGTGGCAGTCCTTCATTCGGCGGGAAAATCTATAAATCAGTGTTGGTAAATTTTGTGGAAGAACTGCCTTATGTGGATTATGTAACTGATTTTAAATTATTCCACAATATTGACGGAGTACAGGGAACAAGCGATAAAAACGAGGTGGAAGGCTCGAAGGCCGTCTCCATTCTGGTTTCCGTTCCCGCCAAAGAACATATTATTACGTCTATTAAACCGGCTGAGGAAGAAACGCCCAGCGAAAAGTGCCCCTGTGAAGCATGAGCCAGCTCTCCGTTACCATACTGAAACAGCCAGCGCTGAAACCCGCTGAGGATTACTACCGCCTCCGCCGGGAGGGGATCGGTTTCATCGAACAGATGGGCAGCCAACTGTGGACGGACTACAACACCCACGACCCAGGTATCACCATCCTTGAAGTGCTCTGTTATGCCATTACCGACCTCGCCTACCGCACAGGATGGGATATCAAGGATATTCTAGCGTCCGCCACACCTTCAACCGACCCGAACCAACCCTTCCCAAACCAGCCGTTTTTTACGGCAAGAGAAATTCTGACGGTCAATCCCTGGACACCCGACGATTTTCGCCGACTGCTCATCGACCTCGATACGGTACGCAACGCCTGGGTGTTTTGCAAGGAATGTGCTTGTGACGTGTACTACTACGCCTGGTGCGAGAAAGGGCAATTGATGCTTTCGTATCAAAAGCCCGTAAATCCGAGCCTGAAACCCAAAAAAATCGAGCCGCTTGGCTTATACGAGATTCTGCTTGAACTCGAAACGGACCCGGAGCTAGGTGACCTGAACGATCGAAAAATCGAACACACTTATAACGTTTTTGATAGCGGCGGTAAGCCTCACCTGGTCACGATGGAATTGAGATTTCCGGAATGGGGGCTTGAAAAATGGGACGAATGGAAGTTGTTTTTGGAAAACGGCGATGCTTTTGCAGGCCAGAATGGGGCTTCTTTCAACCTGAACCTGTTGAAATTTAACCGTAACAAAACAGACAATACGGGTATGAGCGATGTTGAATTACGAAACAATTGGCGCAACGTTTTTTACGTAAGTTTTGAAATAGAACTGTTGCCCGGCGGGGAAAAAATTACCATTGTAAACGCTGCGTTGCGCATGTTTGGCGATACCTTCGCCAAAAGCCAAGCAATGGTTGATGGTACGGTCAATGGCTTGAAAACTATCTTAGAAGATAAAACAACCCTGGGTTTTATTCAGCGCTATCGCAATAAACTGCTCAAAGTGGAACAGGCCGTCGCGGACGCTAAAGCTTCACTGCACGGACACCGCAACCTGGACGAAGACTACTGTCGCGTAAAAGGCGTGGATGTGGAAGACGTGGCTGTCTGCGCGGATGTGGAAGTTGCGCCCGATGCCGATATCGAACGGGTTCAGGCACAGATCTGGTTTGAGATAGAGCAGTATTTCAACCCGCCTGTGCCGTTTTACACCTTGCAGGAACTAATGGATGCAGGTGTTCCTGTAGAGGAGATTTTCAACGGCCCGGAGCTGAATAACGGATTTATCAAAGCTGAAGAATTGGAGGCGGCTGGGTTAAAAACCGTGCTTCGCATATCGGATATCATCAACCGGCTGATGGATATTGAAGGCGTGGTAGCGGTCAAGAACCTGTTATTGACCAAATATGACGCAGAGGGCAATGTCATAAAAGGCGCCGCCGACCCAATCTGGAATAACGGGATACCTTTATTTGACGCAAATAAAACCAGCGCTTCGTGGCTGCTTTTTGTTACCCAGTTGCATCAGCCCCGGCTCCACCATAACCTGTCGCGTTTCCTGTTTTATAAAAACGGCCTGCCTTTTCTGCCGAGGATAGACGAGGCTTACGATACGCTTACCCAGTTGCGTGGTGAGGCCGAGCGTCCGAAAATAAAAAGCGCAGCCAAAGACCTGCCTGTTCCACCGGGGACTTTCCGCAACCCGGAAGATTATTTTCCAGTGCAATACAGTTTCCCATTGACGTACGGAATTGGCACCGATGGGTTGCCCTCACATGTTTCCACCTTGCGCCGGGCGCAGGCGAGGCAGATGAAAGCGTACCTCATGGTATTCGAACAACTCCTCGGCAACGCAATCGCGCAGGTGGCACACACCGCCGATTTGTTTTCGCTTGACCCCGCTGTCAGGCAAACCTACTTTGTCCGGGAATTCACCAAGGAGGTTATCCAAGGATACGATGAGATTACGAATGGGCTCAGTCAAGCCACGCTGGAAGGCATGGCGGAAACCTTGCCGGAATTTCATGAACGCCGTAATCGTTTTCTGGATCACATCCTCGCCCGTTTCGGCGAGCAGTTTAGCGAATACGCGTTGCTGCTCACGAATTTGCAAGGCCAGCAGGTGGCGCTTGACCGGTTAATCGAAGATAAAATTTCATTCCTGAAAGCGTATTCGCTGATCAGCCACGACCGGGGGAGGGCATTCGACTATACAGAAAATCCTTGTTCTCCCGATAATATCTCCGGCCTTAAAAAACGCATCAGCCTGCTGTTGGGATATCCCGATCTGACCTTTTACTGGACAGTAGTTGAACCAGTCCCGGGGCAGCACACAGTAACGTTCCAGTTAAAGGATCAAAACGAAACGAACTGGTTTGAAGGAAGCCTTACTATTACTTCCGCCAATCCGGACACTGTCACGCTGAAAGCCTTCCGGGAAATCATCGTCCAGATGGTGCAGTTGGGCGCCTATGAAATAGTAGATGAAGCCGGCCTGTTTCGCGTGAAACTCAAAGATAAAAACGGCAATCCACTGGGGCAACATCCAACGTTATTCCAAACGCAGACAGCAGCGCAGGCGGTCCGGGACGAGTTACTGAGCTGGAGCGGCAATGAACGCGCCATTGT
Organism: Nitrosospira sp.; assembly: GCA_046716045.1. Taxonomy (GTDB): domain Bacteria; phylum Pseudomonadota; class Gammaproteobacteria; order Burkholderiales; family Nitrosomonadaceae; genus Nitrosospira. The sequence continues at coordinate 2,699 of JBKJYB010000241.1, read as the reverse complement.
AGTGGAACACTTGCTGCTGCGTCCCAAATTCGCCGGCGATGCACTCTATCCTGTTTGCACGGATGGTGCCTGCGAAATGTGCGGCAATGAAGATCCCTATTCTTTCCGCCTCACCTTCGTCATGCCCGGCTGGATAGCGCCTTACAACGTCAACATGGATATGCGCAACTTTGCCGATCGCACGATCCGGCAGGAAACTCCCTCGCACCTTCTCGGAAAAATATGCTGGCTTAGTAACGATGGTTTTATTGAAAACCCGTGCGACCCGGTCATCAGTGAATTAGCGGATCTATTGATGACGAAGGGGCAGACCGCAGGAGGAACCAGCCCCACTGAAACTGATGCGTGTCATTGCACGGACGCCATTTACGCTGCTTTCAGCGAAGAATTCAAGAACTGGTACGAGGACAAGACTTTGGACTACATTCAGCCGGATGCCTTGAAAACTGCATTAGAGACTGAATTTAGTACTAAAATAAATCCCATCGGAATTTCCTGCACTACCGTTCTGGACGCTGCTCTATGGGCTGAAATTCAGGTGATGATGGTTCAATATTTTCATCATATCGCGCTATATGGCTGGCAGTTCGAACGATTCGAGGATGCCTGGTGCAAATGGCTGGATGCCAATGCCGCTTTCGACTGGACGGAAGAGCGTTTGCAGGAACGCGTGGAAGCTATTCTTGTGAGCAACCTGGTGACTGGCCCTGCCGCGGGAGAATCCCGGCAGGACGAGTTGTGCAAATGCGCTGCTTCTATTGTAACGAGATTTGGGATGGCTTTTTATAGCTGGATGGATGCCAATTTAAAAGCGGGCAATGCTTTTAATAATTTCACTCCATTTATCCCTGACCCGGTAATGCTGTGCGCCGGTTTTACTTTCAAGCCCGGCACGGCTGCAACAATAGAAGCACTGCTTAACTACCGCTATGATGCCTACAAAGATGTCTCTTACCGTCTCTGGATTGTCGTACATCTGCTTTCCGAGCTGCGCAACACTTACCCTGGCGCTACCCTGCACGATTGCGACGACGGGAGCGACCGGAACCCGGTGCGTTTGGGCAATACCGCCTTGGGCAACTATCCGCTCCGGCAAACCTTGTCGCCGTAAATTCAAGGCACCACCTCAAACCTTCCTATAAAGGTTATTTCGCCATGAAACCCATTCAAGATATTTATCCGGTCTTCGAAGCCAATCAGGTGCTCACCGACGTGCATCTGAACGAGATCTTCAACTATCTGGACGAGCAAGAGCGCCTGACACGGGCCAACCTGATCGGCATTGGCATCGTATGCGGCCTGGAAATACGCCTTGAGACAACAGGAGCTGATGTAACCCTACACCTTACCAAAGGCTGCGGAGTGACTTCGGAAGTCTACCTCTTCGTGGAGCCGGAAGACGTGGCGTTGGTGTCGTACCGGGAGTACGCGCTACCGGATGACCTGGATTATCCACTCTTCAAGGATAAAAACGCCGTTCCCCAAGTTCAGTATCCATTGTCGGAGATGTTTCCCGCGGGAGAGCCGGATACAACCTTGCTGGGCGCTATTCCGAATTTCCTGAATGATAAGGCGGTGTTGCTTTTTCTAGAACTGAAAAGGGAGAGCCTCCGCAATTGCAGCCCCAACAACTGCGACGATAAGGGTACCCGGATTACGGCTACGGTAAGACGCCTGTTAATAAAGGTGGATGATCTGACCAAAATCATCGCCGAAGCCAACGAACTGGGAGCCGGCCTTACCTTCGCCGATCTCGAAACGGCTTTATTGGCTCGGCTGAACCTGCCCGATCTGCGTCTACCGCGTTTTGATGTACCGAACACCGGTTCTGCCACTTCAAATGCGGTATTAGCGGCTTTCCAGGCAGCTTTTCAGGTCGACAACCTGGCGCTTAATACGGGGAGTGCCCTTACCGCCGCTTATAACGCTTTCAAGCCGGTGGTGGAAGGAATGTATCCAACCGATCCGTTCGCCAGCTTTAGCGTGAATTTCGGTTTTTTGGATACTGCGCTGCAAACGACGACCCAAGTTCGTTTTTTGCAGTATTACTACGACTTTTTTGACGACCTCGTTAAAGCCTACGACGAGTTTCGTTGGAAAGGTGTGGAACTGATGTGTGCCTGCTGTCCGCCGGAGGGTCTTTTTCCGCGCCATCTCATGTTGGGCGTGCTGTTTCCGGCTTCGGTGGCCAATCCGGGCGTTTATCGGCATCATTTCCTGGCTTCATCGGGCATTGGCGGCTGTGAGGAACGCATCAAGGAACTGGAACTATTGTTCCAGCGCCTCGTGGAAATGATCGCTCGTTTTACCGATATCCCCCCCTTGCCGCAGCCATTTCCTGCTTCTAAAACGGATGTGCAAATCCGCATTACGCCAAGTAAGCTGGGGGATGTGCCGGTTTCCAGCAAGGCAATTCCCTATTATTACCTTCAAAATGGCACGCCGCTTCTCTACCATATCTGGAGCGCCGAGAAGAGCCGCCGGAATCGGGCCAATCAAAATTTAAGTTACCGTTCCGACGAATACACGCCGGCTGCGCCTGTATTCGTCACCAATGCCCTGCGCTACGACCTGGAGCCGCACAATTTCCTGCGTATAGAAGGCCACTTGGGCAAAAACTACCGAAGCGCCCTGAATACCCTCTTATCCCTGAAAGCACGTTACCGGCTGCCCATCGAAATCATTGCGCTACGCACCGG
>JBKJYB010000240.1:0-6405 GCA_046716045.1 Nitrosospira sp. | reverse complement strand
GCGCTGATCAATCCAGTCAAAGGATCAGCAAGTTTTCATCATTTGCAGTGTTCAGAACTCAGCGCATTTACGAGACTAACCTCCCAGGATTACTCAATTTTCCTAGGTGTTTAGCCCCACGATGTGGTGGTGCGGGTTGATGATAAGCTTGTCCGGGTCTTCTGACCATATTTTGCAAATATATTCATAGGGGGTGAGACCCTTGAGGGTCTTAACAGGATGTTGAAATTTCCCCTGATGCCTTCGGCCTCTGACCATTGAATATGACGAATTGGATTGGGCAAACCCATTGCCGGGCCTGGAAACCGGATATCAGCCATTGTTCTGGCCTTTTTCCGGGTTCTTGCCGCCTTTTGCCCCCTATACCGTATTCAATCGCCAGCCAAAGATCGTAGCCATTCGCGTCAGGTTGTAAGCAGCCAGGGTGAAGGCGGTTTGTGCCTTCACCCTGGCCAGTCCGATAAACCTTGCCTTGCGCAGGCCGCCGACGGTCTTGGCCCAACCGAAGATTTCTTCCACCCGCTTGCGTTTTTTCAGGCTCACCGCGTAGCCGGCATGCCGCGTCGTGCGCCCATCGATGGCGCTACCGGCTTTCTTCTGTGTTACATGCGGCGTCACGCCTTGGTCTCGCATGGCCCGGACGAACTCGGCCACGTCGTAATTCTTGTCGGCACCCAAGGTCGATCCGCGTTTGAGCGAGCGCTCCACCATTGCCTTGGCCGCTTCCCGCTCCGCCGTGCCAGTGGCCAGCGTGGTTTCCAAGTCGACCGCCAGACCGTTGCGGTTCTCCATCATGGCATGGCCCAGGTAGCACAGCCGGGACTTCTCGCCCTCGGCTTTCTTGTAAAGCCGAGCCTCCGGGTCGGTGGTCGAGGCATGCGTGTCGTTGCTGCGCTTTTCGCCCTTAAAATCTACCGTCGGGTTGCGCCCGCCGTCTTGCGGCGGCGTGCTCGATCCATCCTTCGCCTTGAAACTTTTCATCGAGGCCCAGGCTTCGATCAGGGTGCCATCCACCGTGAAGTGCTCCGAGGACACCAGTCCCTGCCATTCGGCCAGCCCCAGCACCTTTCCGAAAAAGGCCCGGGCCACCGTTTCATTCAGCAGCCGCTCCCGGTTCTTGGTGAAGCTCGAGTGATCCCACACCGGATCATCCATGTCCAGCCCGACGAACCAACGGTAAAGCAGGTTGTATTCAATATGCTGCACCAGTTGCCGTTCCGAGCGGATCGTATAGAGCGTCTGGATCAAGCTCGCCCGCAAGAGGCGCTCGGGCGGAATCGACGGCCGCCCAGAACCTGCATACAGCGCCTCGAACTCGGCATGCAGCGCCACCAGAATCCCATCCACCAGCGCCCGCAGCTTTCTCAGCGGATGCCCCCGCGGGATGCGCTCCTCCAGCGTCCGGTAGCTGAACATTGCGGCTTGGGTAACGTCGGCGCTTCGCATGAAACTCCTCTCTCGTTCAATCCAATGGCCCAATTATACCATATGCATGGATTGGGCGGGGTTTTTCAACATCCTGTTAAGTCCGATAGGCTGCTAGGCATCAGAACAGAAGAGAGATTTCCTTCGTTGCTCCCGCCACGACAAACAGCAGTAATTGAATAATCACCAGCACAAACAGGGGCGACAAGTCGACATTGCCGATGGGTGGAATACGCTTGCGGATAATTCCGAGGAATGGCCGTGTGAAGCTATCGAGCGTCGGAGCCAGCGGGGTGTGAGGGTTGAACCAGGAGAGTACTGCCTGCATGATTATCGCCACCAAGATAATGTAGAGCGTCATTTTGATAATTTCCATCAACCCCAGCAGCGCCAGTCCCGTAATCGCGATGCCGATAGTCGATCTGAACTCGTACCCCTGAAGCATAAGCGCGCCGGCCAGCAGAATGCATTGCGCAAGCCAGGCCAATAACAATGTGGAAAGATCCATTCCGCTATATCCGGGAATTACCCGGCGTGCGGGCCGTACGATAAAATCGGTAAGTGCCACGAGAAATTGAGACAGCGGGTTGCGGTAGGGCGCGCGTAGCAGTTGCATATAAAAACGTAGCAGCAGCGCCAGAGAAAACAGACCCAACAGGGTGTCGAGCAGAAATATCAATATCTGGCTGAGCATGTGGTTCCCTAAAATTTATGTCGTGCCAAACTCGTCGCCTAATTCACGCGAGCGCTGGTTTGCCACATGAATCGCGCCTATGATCGCATTCTTGACCCCGGCATTCTCCAGGGCCTGTATCGCGCGTTCCGTAGTGCCGCCTGGTGAAGTTACTCTGGCACGGAGCGCGGTGACGTTCTCATCGCTCTGACTTGCAAGCCGCGCTGCGCCAAGAAGAGTCTCGAGACTCAACCGCCGTGCCTGGGCCGCATCCAGTCCTAATTCCTGCCCTGCCTTTTGCATGGCTTCAATGAAATAGAATACGTAAGCCGGGCCGCTGCCGGAGAGGGCCGTAACCGCATCCAGCAGCTCCTCGCGATCGCACCATAGCACGGAACCTACCGCCGCGAGTATAGTCTCAGCATTATGCTTTTCCTCCACACTTACCCCAGGTAATGCATATAGGCCGGTAACAGCCGCGCGAATCAATGCCGGCGTGTTGGGCATGGCTCGCACCACACGTTCATAATTACCCATCCAGCGGCTAATATCAGTGGCGCGAATACCGGCGGCGATAGAAATGACCAGATGCTCTCTGAGCAACCCCGCAAGCTCCTGCGCCACGGCTGAAAGCTGCTGCGGCTTTACCGCCAGCAGGATTACGTCGCTATCGGATACGCCTTTGGCGAGTTCCGCCACGGCTTCAACTTTAAATTCGTGTTTTATTTTCTCACGCCCTTCAGCGCTGATTTCCACTACCCGTATTTGTCCAGGCGAATAACCTTGCTGCAACAGTCCGCCGATCAAGGCGGATGACATATTGCCGCCGCCGATAAATGTGATGTTCATGGAGCTCCTATGATTGTGAAGTCTCGTAAACGCAATGATATATCTTGGAAGGTTTTATAAACCAGATAGCCGGGAGAACCGGTGGGGGGTTCAGTATTTCTGTAGCATTGATGGCAGTCTGGTTTGTGCTGGTCGATTCGCGGATTCTCTGTGAAGCGGGGAGGTCGCTGAATGTTGGCGACCATCTGAGCGCACGTTCGCCACTCGGGGGTCATGCTGCCTACTGGCCGGCGGGCAGCGGTGCTGGCTTAACACCCCTTGCGACACGCGCGTTTAGACGAAGGTGGCCGGCGAGACCGAAAACCGTTGCGCCAAGGTACGCACCTGGCGGATGTTGAGATCGCGCTTCCCAGAAAGGATTTCCGAGACCACACCTTGGCTGCCGATTTCCGGCAGATCGCCTTGCTTTAGGCCATGCTGTTCCATCAGGAACTTCAATGCCTGCACGCCCGTGGCTTCGGGTACGGGATGATGCTCAGACTCGTAGTCCTCGATCAAGTCGCCGATAATATCCACAAGACCCATGGCTGGGTGATTTTCTTTCCCTCCTGTTTCGTCGAGTAGCGCTGCGAGCATTTCTTCCATCCTCTGGTAATGCGCTTCATCTCGAATCGGACCAATATCGGTGGTGCTCCGGAAGGTTTCCCAAGCCGGGAGCAGTTGTTTTACTTGGACGCAAGCATTCATGTCTTCCAGGCTCCTTTGTCATATTCCCGATGAGTGAGTACCGCCTTCACATAGATGATCTGCTTCTCGAAGCGAATGTAAGCAATCAATCTGTACTTGTTCCCGCCAATATCGAATACCGCCAATTCACCCACTTTGTCCACCGAGTTGAAGATGGCCTTTATCTCTGCTAAATTTTTAAATCGGTTCTTTTCAATTACTCGTCGCCAACCTTGCAAGGGGCTTGCGGCTGAAGGGTGTTTTGCAGCGAAGGTCTGTAGTGCACTATTGCTGATAATCCGCATTATCACAATATATCTCATGATGAGATTATTTGCAACTACCGCTATCATCACCTGCACATTAGCTGCGGTGATTAATTTGGGAGCCGAATTTAGCCAGCTAAAGTGTAGGGCAATGAAATGGACTCCTCCCTCCTAGCGGCATCGAAGTGTGCCAGACTGTAATTTCGACAAACAGTCAACAGAAGGAGGAGTCCATTTCATTGCCCTACTTCTTACAGTGGCTATCGCTGACAATGCGGGCAATAAAAACTTGAACGCTGCCCCTGCCTAATTTGCTTGATAGCTGTACCGCACTTCCGGCACGGTTGCCCGTTTCTCTGATACACCCAATACTGTTGCTGGAAATAGCCGGGATTGCCGTCGCTGTTGACGAAATCGCGCAAGCTGCTACCGCCTGCTTCGATCGAGAGATTAAGCGTTTTCTTTATCGCTTGTACCAATTTCTGGTACCTGCGCACACCGATCTGCCCTGCGGGGATTATGGGATTGATGCCCGTGCTAAAGAGTGCTTCATTTGCGTAGATATTGCCAACGCCGACGACAATGCGGCTGTTCATCAGCACTTCCTTGATGCTGGCGCTACGGCGCCGAGTCTTTTCGTATAACAATTTCCCACTGAACGCTTCAGTAAGCGGCTCAGGCCCAAGTTGAGCCAATAAAGCATGGCGCATGACATCACCGGTTGCCCACAGCACTGCGCCAAAACGGCGCGGATCTTTGAAACGCAGAATCATGCCGGTATCCACTATCAGATCGATATGATCGTGTTTCTGCGGCGGCGCGGCAGCGGGAAGCAACCTCAAGCTGCCGGACATTCCGAGATGCAGGATCAGTGTGCCGTTGCCACAGTCGAACAGGAGGTATTTGCCGCGCCGGGTCACCCTATTAATTTTCAACCCATAAAGTGTGTGCCCGAGATCGTGGGGCACCGGCCAGCGCAGGCTCGGATTTCGTATCATAGCACCAACAAGACGGTGTCCCTCCAGATGAGGGGCGATGCCACGACGGATAACTTCGACTTCAGGTAGTTCAGGCAATTGGAATATCTCTGTAAAGTTCGGGGTTCATCTTCTTCTGCGCAGCCACCATATGATCAGTCCGCTTGCCAGAAAAACCAGCGGCAGGATGATGAGGAAACCGCCTGCGATTATGATAAGCGCCGATTCACTTAAAATCAGGTTGCTATCGAGCGTGGCACGGGGTTGAATGGTAATGAGATTTTCGTCGCCAGTGAGCCAGTTGACGAGATTAATGCCAAAATCCAGATTGTTGCCGTTGCCCAGATACGTGTTGGCAAGAAAATTCCCGCTGCCGATGACGGCGATGCGCTGTTCGCGGTCATGCAGGGTGCGGCTCAGGGTGGCAGCGATGCTTACGGGGCCGGATATATCATACATTTTGTCAAAGACGATGCCGGAATCCAGCTTGCCGGTTTCCACCCATCCGCGGTGCGCCGCCTCCACCAGCGAAATGCTATGCCATTCGTCATTTTCATTAACGATTATCTGACGGGCAAAAGGAAACATCGTAATGTAGTCGAAATTGTGTGTAACCGGATGCTGTCCATAATTCGCGCCTAGCGCGACGGTGATGGGTAATTTCAACTGCTGGGCCTGAGTATCAACCACCACGCCCGGTGTGAGCGTCAGCTCCAGTTTCTCGGCGAGCGGTTGTAGTCCATGCAAGGGTCCCTGATCTATTAGCCACAACAGGTTGCCGCCGCGGCCGATATACGCAAGTAGTTTGTCCACCTCCCCTTCCTGCAGATCAACTTGTGGCGAGGCGATAACGAGAATGCTCGCGTTAGCCGGTACATCGTGGTCAATAGAAAGATTGAGCGTCCCAGTCTTGAACCCCTTGACCATCAACTGTTTGCCAAATTCTCCCAAGTCATGCCCGGCCATACCGTCCAGCTTGCGCTCGCCGTGGCCGGTAAGCGTCATCACCCGTTTTTCTCCGGAACGCGCTAGCCGCATCAGCAGATTGGTGAGCGCCTGTTCGTTGACTGCGGTGAGGTGTTCGCGTCTGCCTTTGAACGTTACTACCACTTCCCCATTGACCTGGATGCCCGCTTCCTGTGTTAGTTTCGGCTGCTCGACGGGATCGATGAATGTGACGGTGATATCGGATTTGACACGCTGATAACGCGAGAGGAATTCAGTGATGATCTTGCGAATATTTCCCAATTGCGCGTCTTGAGCCGTGGCGTAGACCGTAACGCCAAGCGGGCCGTTAAGTGCTTTTAGTACTTCCACGCTTGCCTGGCTTAAGCTGTTGCGTCCATTTTGGCTGATATCCCACTGAATACGAGTTTCCCGCGCAAGATAGCCTAGCAACCCGGCCAACGATATCAGCAGCACTACAAACACGCTGTTTTTCAACAGCCAATGTAGACGAAGTTGGTTAGTGACCTTTGTCATTAACCTGAATCCTGCAGTTGACCAATCATTTTTCGGCTCATTTTCCACTCATTTTGCAGCTCGGTAC
>JBKJYB010000239.1:0-4278 GCA_046716045.1 Nitrosospira sp. | reverse complement strand
CAAACCAAGTTTGTACTGTGCATCGCTATCTCCCTTTTCCGCATTCTCCTGATACAACTGCACCCTGAGATAGTGATCGTCCGCAAGTTCCTGCGTGCTTGGCGTAGCTGACCGTGCGCCAAGCGCTATTTTTGCATCGCCAGAGGACTTATCGTTGCCGGCAATTTTTGCGTCCGGGCGTGCCGCGGGATCGGGGTAGGGTTTAGCCGCTTCAGAAGGGGGCGATTGCTCCGATCCGACCTCCGGCGCTCTTACGATGTGCCGATCAGGTGTATCGGATATGATCAGCCAAATCACACCAATAAATAGCCCAATCATGACCAGCGGTGCTCCTGCCGCAAGATAGGCATTGGGGTTTCGCACCCAAAAGCGTTCTTTGCAATCGCGGCAGCGCATGGGCCGGAGAAACAATGTTCCCATGGTGCGCTCGCCGGGCCGCACACGAGAGCTGTGCGTCTTCTCACTTCCGCACTTAATGCATTTCGCGTACATAATGTCTCGTATTGTTCTGCCGTTCCGCTCGAAAATGACAAGTATTGTTTAACCTTCCCGCACAGTCTAAGTATTGACCTGCCGGGCGTCAACCCGGCTGAGGACGCGAATACTTTGAACGTTGTCAGCCGCTTCCTGGAGTTCTTTCGACATTTTTCGAAGATAAAACCAGGGATTGAGCTTTATGATGTCAGCGGCCAGTACTGGCGCTGCGATGTCGATTAGATGCCGGCGCCGCCATCGAATACCTCATTGCGTATCTGAGCCTGCGAGATGTTGCTGCCAGGGGGAACGCTACGCGTGAGCCAGACGTTGCCACCGATGGTTGAGCCACGGCCGATGGTAATGCGGCCAAGAATGGTGGCGCCAGCATAGATGACTACATCATTTTCGACAATGGGGTGCCGTACATTGCCCTTTACCAGCGCGCCGTGTTCATCCACCGGAAAGCGCTTGGCGCCGAGAGTCACCGCCTGATATAGCCGCACGTGTTCGCCAATGATGGCGGTTTCACCGATGACAACGCCGGTGCCATGGTCAATGAAAAAACTGCCGCCAATCCGCGCACCTGGATGGATCTCGATGCCGGTGGCGGAATGGGCGATTTCGGAAATCATGCGAGCAATCAATGGCGCGCCAAGAGAATGTAATTCATGGGCGAGCCGGTAATGCGTGATAGCGGTAAATCCAGGATAGCAGACCAGTATTTCGTCGATACTTCGCGCGGCTGGATCTCCCTCGTAAGCTGCCTGAATATCGCTCTCCAGCAAGCTGCGTATATGCGGCAACCGTTTGGCAAATGACTGGGTAATGGCGGCGGCCTGCTCGCGATCCGCATTGCTTGTGGCGTCGAGACCCGATACAAAGCGCAGTTCACGGCGTACTTGCACCAGCAAATCCCGGAGTGTCACATCCAGCATGTGGCCAACGTAATAATCGACGCTCTGATTAGTGAGTTCCGGTAAACCCAGGCGGTGAGGAAACAGCACGGCGCTCAATCCATCCGCGATGCCAACCAGTACCTTGCGGGAAGGAAGTTTGGGTGGTCTATCCCGTCTCTGCCGGTTTTCCAGCGATTCCACACGCAAGGTGCGCAACTCGGCAACAACCGTGTCAATTTCCAAACCCGCCTCTTTCAATGATGAGTGCTCCGTTTTTTTGAACTCTGCCATTATGCCGTCAACCCCTGCATGTCGAACACGTCTTCGAAGAGGATGGAGCTCAGGTAACGTTCGCCGGAATCCGGCAGGATAACGACGATCGTTTTACCCGCATTTCCTGGACGCTGGGCATAACGTGCCGCCACTGCTACAGCGGCGCCGCATGAAACCCCCGAAATGATGCCTTCTTCGCGCGCAAGGCGGCGCGCATAGTGCATTGCTTCCTCATTGCTGACCTGCTCGATTTCATCCACCAGCGAGAGATCCACATTTTCCGGGATAAAACCCGCCCCAATTCCAGGAATTTTGTGCGGTCCGGGCTTGAGTGGTTCACCGGCGCGTTGCTGGGTGAGCACCGGGCTGGCGGATGGCTCGACCGCGACCGAAATGATTGCTTTTCCCCTCGTCTTTTTGATGTAGCGCGAAACGCCGGTTATGGTACCGCCTGTGCCTACACCGGAAACAAAAATATCAACGGCGCCATCGGTGTCGTTCCAGATTTCCGGTCCCGTGGTTCGCTCATGGATGGCTGGATTGGCGGGGTTGGTGAATTGCTGGAGTAACACAAACCGGCCAGGATCGGAGGCGACAACTTCCTCAGCTTTCGCTACCGCGCCTTTCATACCACGTGAACCTTCCGTCAGAATCAGTTTTGCACCATAAGCGGCGAGCAGCTTGCGACGTTCCAGGCTCATGGTTTCCGGCATGGTCAAGGTCAGTGGCAGGCCACGCGCGGCGGCAACGAATGCCAGCGCAATACCGGTGTTACCGCTGGTTGGTTCCACCAGTTCTTTTCCGGGACCGAGCAGTCCCCGGGATTCCGCATCCTCGATCATTGCCGTTCCAATGCGGCATTTTACGGAATAAGCAGGGTTACGTCCTTCGATCTTGGCTAGCACCGTCGCCGGGGCGCCATCGGTGACGCGGTTGAGCCGGATCAGTGGCGTGTTTCCGATGGATTGCGAGTTATCTTTGAACCAATGTGGCATTTTGAGACTTCCTTCAGTAGTTCCCGCGCTCAGTCATACGCTGACTGAACATGAGAGATGTGTGGGAAATTTAGCCGGCCCACCTGCGGCGCCGAAGGCTCAGGATTCCGGAAGAGCATTCACTCAACCGGTAACCCGTAATGATGCCCGAACACACAGCCCCGGGCTGCTGTCCCGGATATTGAACAGACGGCAGACGAATTTCTTCCATAGTTGAAATTCATAAGGGCGATACGATCATTGAAATATTTTGCCTTCGCGTGGTTGAGCGGTCAACATCAGTTATGAATACCCGTTCGCTTTATCAATACTGAGGGGCCGGAAAGGGAAAATCAGGGAAACCTCCCAGAGTTGATTATAATAGCGAATTTTCTCGCCAAGACTTCTGCTATTGTTCCGGCGACTACCACCATGAGATTATCTTGGTTCAAGATAAATATGGGTACTTTAATTAAAAACAAAACAAACGCGGAGTCCGCAGAGTGTTCGGGCCGTAGATGATTTATTCACGAGGCACCGTGTGAAGTTTCTTGATCTCCCAGCGGTCAAGGCCGCTGAAGGCGTGGTGCGTCTGCCTGGCTCCAAAAGTATTTCCAACCGTATTCTGCTGCTTGCCGCGCTGGCGGATGGCGTGACTACTATACGTAATTTGCTTGTTTCCGATGACACAGCGCGGATGCTGGATGCGCTTAAGGCTTTAGGTGTGGCCACCGTTCAGATCAATGAGAATGATTATCGTGTCTGGGGTGTGGGTGCGCAATTTCCCTTACGTTTTCCGGTAAATGAAGCGGATTTATTCTTGGGTAATGCAGGCACAGTCTTTCGCCCATTAACCGCCGTACTGGCGCTGGCACAGGGACGCTACCGGTTATCCGGCGTATCGCGCATGCATGAACGGCCCATCGGAGATCTGGTGGATGCGCTACGTCAGTTGGGCGCAGATATAACTTATCTCGGCGAAGAGGGCTTTCCACCACTGCAGATCCAACCCGCCCGCATCCGGGCAAACGCGATAACCGTGAAAGGTGACGTATCCAGCCAGTTCCTGACCGGGTTGCTGATGGCATTGCCCCTGTCCGCGCCCGTTGCGGATAGAACACCGGCGATAACCGTGACCGGAGAGCTGATCTCGCGACCTTATGTCGAACTGACCATTGCCCTGATGGCTCGTTTTGGCGTGCGGGTTGAGCGTCAGGAATGGCGGCATTTCGCGCTTCCCGGAGGGCAACGCTATTGCAGTCCCGGCGAGATATTTGTTGAAGGGGATGCGTCCTCAGCTTCTTATTTTCTCGCTGCCGGTGCTATCGGTATGGGTCCGGTAAGGGTGGAAGGAATAGGAAATGAGAGCCTTCAAGGGGACGTCCGTTTTGCTGAAGCGCTGGAAAAAATGGGAGCGTCCATCAGACGGGGAGACAACTGGATCGAGGCAAGCGCACCGGAATCCGGTTATCTGCGGGCGATCGATCTTGACTGTAATCATATCCCCGATGCCGCCATGACACTTGCGGTGGCGGCATTGTTCGCCAATGGCACCACTACGCTCCGAAATATCGCCAGTTGGCGGGTGAAGGAAACCGACCGTCTCGCGGCGATGGCGCGGGAGCTACGCAAGTTGGGTGCCGCGGTGGAGGAGGGGC
>JBKJYB010000238.1:0-4299 GCA_046716045.1 Nitrosospira sp. | reverse complement strand
ATAACAGCACGGTATTGTAGTAGATGACCGCATTGGTGATGAGCCGTGAGCATTCGTTCCATATCTGTTGTTCGTCTTCCGTTTTCACCCGAAATTTTCCACCATTGACAAAAGCCACTGCGCGCCGACTTATCGAAGAAAGCATCAGTGGCTCCGTGGCTGCACAAGAGCGGCCAGGTTTTATCAAGCTGATTGACCGGATGGAACCGGGGGATGTTCTGGTGGTGACCAAACTTGACCGACTTGGGCGTAATGCGATGGATGTTCGCGCAACCGTCGAGCAGCTCGCGAGCGCTGGCGTGCGCGTGCATTGCCTGGCCCTTGGTGGTGTTGATCTAACCAGTCCAGCAGGAAAAATGACAATGCAGGTTCTCGCCGCTGTGGCCGAGTTCGAGCGCCTGCTGATTGAACGAATGCAATCGGGAATTATTCGGGCTAAGGCTGCTGGCAAACAGTTTGGTAGACCGCCAGCACTCAATATGGGGTGAACTTAAACAAACGACAGAAATGTCCCATAGAATTTAGAGCGGCGGCTCGGCCTGAACTTCTGCTGAATTGCCCCTTCATGCCCTCTGCCGCCCTCCCGTAATCATGCCGCAGGATAGGCCTTGACGGGCCTTGACGGTCTTTATCCCGTGCTTCTTGAGCCAGTTGTGAAGGTTCGCTTCGGTCGTATGGTAACCTGTGCGACGAATCTCTGTGTCGAGCCGTTGGCCAACAGGCCCTCTAGGCTTGGCGTTTCCGAAAAATCTGGTCTGGGAACCGGGCTAAATTTGGGAGATCTGAATTCGACTCAAAGCCACGCTGGACGGGGCTTTACCCATAGTCCTATGGGACATTTCTGTCGTTTGTTTAAGTGCACCCTTAAATAAAACCGACTATTACCTCATTTTTTCTGCTGCCTCTACATTCGGGTTTTTTCCCCTGGCTTTCTGTATTCTGTTTATTTTCTCTTGAACGAGATTCTGCTCTCTTACTTGCTCAAGGGTTCTTGCATAACCCTGGTTTGCTTCTACTCAACTTCACCTGATGCTTGGCTGCCGGAAAACGGCATATCGTGGCCGCTACACATTCCCCCCAGCAGCAGCCTGTCTTCATTCGCCAACACCTTCAGCATCGCGCATGCCTGCGAGGCTGACACCCGCAAAATCACTCCAGGACTCAGCGATGCCGGTTCCCCCGGATCACGTATTTCTCAATTTCGACCATAACAAACAGCAGTGCTCCAAATGTAGCAATTCTAGCCCATGCCGCAAGATCAATAGCAGCAGTGCCAAACAATCTCTGCATAACTGCACTATATGTAAACAGCATCTGAATCACAATGAGTACTCCGATGGCAATCAGAACGTAGCGGTTGCCAAAAAAACCAGACCATGAAATCACTGGCGCCATAATATGGCGGCAATTGAAAAGATAAAACATCTCACCCATCACCAGCGCATTGACCGCCACCGTCCGACTGGCCTCGATACCGGTGCCCCGGGACTGTTCCCAGAGGTACAGACCGAGCGACCCGCTCATGAGCAGTCCCGAGACGAAAATGATGCGCCATACCATAAAACCGGTCAACATCGGCTCCTGAGCATTTCGTGGCGGGCGCTTCATAACACCAGCTTCAGGCTCCTCAAGGGCAAGCGACAAGGAAAGTGTCACAGCGGTCACCATGTTTATCCAGAGTATTTGCACTGGGGTAATGGGCAAAGTCATTCCCAGAAGAATCGCAATAATCAGCATGCCCGCCTCGCCACCACTGGTCGGCATGATATAAATAATGGTTTTTCTGATGTTGTCGTAGATGGCGCGTCCTTCCTTCACGGCGTGAACAATGGAAGCGAAATTGTCATCAGCCAATACCATCTCGGCCGCCGCCTTGGCTGCCTCCGTACCCTTTCTGCCCATGGCCACGCCGACCTCGGCCCGTTTCAACGCCGGGGCGTCATTAACCCCGTCGCCCGTCATGGCGACTATCTCGCCCCTGGCCTGAAGTATTTTTACAAGGCGCAGCTTGTGTGCAGGGCTCGCGCGGGCAAATACATTCACTTCCGCAATGACGCTTTGTAGTTGGGCATCATCCATTGTTTCCAAATCAAGCCCGGTGAGAACCTTCTGCCCGTCGCCGATACCCAGTTGCGTAGCAATGGCCTGGGCGGTAATGGCATGGTCGCCGGTGATCATCTTTACTCGAATGCCGGCAGACTGACACTCGCGCACTGCCTCGATAGCCTCGACCCGCGGCGGATCAATCATGCCGAACAGGCCTAACAGCGTAAAACCTGTTTCCATATCAGAAAAATCAAGCTCCCGGTGCGACGTTTTTACGGGTTTTACGGCAAGAGCAAGCAAACGCTGGCCTTGTGCGGCAAGTTCTACTGCTTTGCTCAACCAGTAGGCGCGGTCGAGGGAACGGTCCTCTCCCAGACTGCGCTGATGGAGGCACATCTCCAACACCCGTTCGGGCGCACCCTTTACATAAACAAAGCCATGCCCCGTATGGTCATGATGCAAGGTAGCCATAAAGCAATGCTCAGACTCAAAGGGAATCACATCGGTGCGCGGCAGCAACTCATGTTCATATCCGCGATCAAACCCAGCTTTCATTGCCAGGGAGATGAGCGCACCCTCGGTAGGGTCACCCTCAACCCGCCATGTATCCTTAGTTTCGCGTAACTCGGCGTCATTGCACAACAAACCCGCGCGTGCAATATCTATTATGAGCAGATGATTGGCAGCGGATACTTCCTTCCCATTCATGCTGAATCCCCCTTGGGGGCCATATCCCACGCCACTGACCTCAAAGTCCTGATCGGCAGTTACCACCCGTTGCACAGTCATCTCATTTCGGGTCAGGGTTCCGGTCTTGTCGGTGCAAATCACTGTGATCGCCCCGAGGGCTTCCACAGCGGGAAGGCGGCGAATAATGGCGTTGCGCTGCGCCATTCTCCGTACGCCAAGTGCGAGCGTAATGGTCATGATGGCGGGTAAGCCTTCGGGTATCGCAGCCACTGCAAGACCCACTGCTGCGAGAAAAATCTCACTTATTGAGTAACCACCAAACAGCAATCCATAAGCAAAAACAGCTGCCGCCAGACCCAGGATAAAAACCGTAAGCCAGCGCCCAAACGTCTCGATCTGCCGCAACAGCGGAGTGGTGAGTTCCTGCACCTGCTCGAGCATGGTGCCGATGCGCCCGATCTCGGTATTATCGCTGGTGGCAATGACAACACCCGTACCCTGTCCATAAACGACCAGGGTGCCGGAATACGCCACACTGGTACGGTCACCGATGACGGTGTTCTCGAATACTTCCGCAGTGGATTTTTCAACCGCTTGTGATTCTCCCGTCAGCATGGCCTCGTCAATCCGTAAGTTCTTGACCTCGATTAGTTTCAGGTCGGCGGGCACCTTATCTCCCGATTGCAAAAGCACGATATCCCCTGGCACGATTTCCTCCGCGGGAATTTGTCTTCGTTTTCCCTCACGTAGAACCACGGCCTGTAATGAAAGCATCTGGCGGATAGCATCCAGCGCTTTTTCCGCCTTGCCTTCCTGGATAAAGCCAATGATGGCATTAATGACCACAACGCCGGCAATCACGCCGGTATCGATCCAATGTCCAAGAAAAGCTGTGACTAGCGTCGCGCCCAGCAATACGTAGATCAAGAGATTGTGAAACTGCGACAGGAATCGGAGCAGTGGCCCACGGCGCCGCGGTGGCTTCAGGCGGTTTGGGCCATGGCGTGCTAGGCGGCGTCCCGCCTCCGCATCAGAAATACCGTCTCTATCCGTTTCAAGCATTGCCATCGTTTGTTGCGGCGAAATGCTGTGCCACGCAGAATTATTATTGCCTTTCATTAGCTAGAGCGTATCCCATTACATTTTACCTTCGGTTTTATGATGGCTAGGCGTCGACTTGCCCGACGCATTGATCATACTATTCCTTAGGGGAGACCGCAGAATTCGGAAGTTAAATACCACCGGCAAAGCCGGTGGCTTGAAATGGTGAGCGCCTCAAAGGCGCCCCATAAACCCATGAACCGCCCTCTTCCTTTTAAATATCCCACAACATTTGAAACCACGTACTTCGGCGGAATGCTCAAGCACATATGGACGTGATCTCCCCTCATGTGCCCCTCCATGTGCGGGTGCCAGGCGACTGGACAGTGCAGAAGGGCATGACTACGCGGAGCGTATCGAGGCTGACTTGAGAGCGGCAGTATCTTACTTGCAGGTGACGACCCAGGTGTAAAAATCTTATTGATATTTATAATTTCATGTACTACAAAGAAAATATTAGCC
>JBKJYB010000237.1:0-10832 GCA_046716045.1 Nitrosospira sp. | reverse complement strand
ATCGAATACCGCGATCGCGGGGTCGATGCAAAAAGTTTGGGTGCATATGTTTTTTCCTCACTGGAACGCAAATCCGGCTTAAAAACAGATGAAGATTTTATTAAACACTGGGTTGTAAAAGAGTCGGTGTTGAAAGCCCTGGGTGAGGGAATTTCCGAGCACTTGCAGGCTATTTCCATCCTGCCAGGTGATGGGGAATGTTACCGGATCGAACATGACCGTCTGGAGTGGCCAGGTATAAAGGCTTGGTCCATTGAGGCGCCTGATTGTTACGCCGCGGCGCTGGCGGTAATAAATCGTGATTCAGTGTTTTCTGCACTCAAGACATTTCAACCGTAGCAGGTTGCGATGTAAGAGATATCCCACTGCATTTCACGAAATGCAGTGGGATCGGTGTTGATTTCCACATAAATTTTGATTATGTGCCAGGTTGTGACGACTTAAAGGGATTTGCAATGAATGCAAGATCAGTTCCGCACCGCAGTTACCCGGTAAACATGGTTACACATCTTCTGGCGCTTGCATCGACGCGTTCAAACGATACCGCGCTGATTGTAGTGCGTCCGGAGGATTCGGAGAGTGGCGCGGCCGTTGATACAAAAATCAGCTATAGAACACTGGATCGGCATGTCCGCGCGCTGGCCGCTGTCCTCCAGGAGCGTTTTTCAGTTGGGGAACGGGCATTGCTACTGCTTGATAACGACGAGCATTACGTCATCAGTTTCTTCGCTTGCCTATATGCCGGCTTGATTGCTGTGCCCGTTTTCCCACCTGAATCTACACGCGAGCGGCATCTGGCACGGCTGCTTGCCATCGCAATCGATGCAAAGGCGTGTTGCATCCTCACCACGAGTGAAATGCTGCCTCAAATTGGCAGCGCGGAGCAATTTGCTCAGGCTACGGTGGTGGCTGTCGATGCAGTAAAGCCCGATGATGCATCTGCGTGGCGTCCGCATACTCCCCGGGATGAGGACATTGCTTTCCTGCAATACACTTCAGGATCCACTTCCACACCAAAAGGGGTCATGGTCAGTCATGGCAACTTGATGGTGAATGCAAGAGCATTTGAAGAGGGTATGTCGATAAATGCTGAAGACATATTCGTCAGCTGGCTGCCTCTATACCACGATATGGGCTTGATTGGCGGTCTGTTGCAGCCTGTTCATCGGGGCATTCCGGCGGTGCTGATGACGCCCAGGTATTTCATCGAGCGACCGGTGCGCTGGCTGGAGGCGATCTCCCGTCACCGCGCTACTGTCAGTGGTGCGCCGAATTTCGCTTTTCGGCTATGTGTGGAACGAGTCAGGAGTATACAGTCCCAGGAACTCGATTTATCCAGTTGGCGCGTGGCTTTCTCAGGCGCGGAGCCGGTACGGCGCGACACGATGAGCGCATTTATCGAACGGTTTGCGTCGGTGGGATTCGCCGCCGGCACGATTTATCCATGTTATGGACTGGCCGAAGCAACGCTTTTCGTCACTGGCGGCACGCGCGGGGACGGCGTCGAGGCGCATAACTTCTCCGCTGAGATGCTGGCGCAGGGCAAAGCCGAAGCGGCGGAGCATGGAACGTCCTTGGTCGCTTGCGGCATACCGGCATCGCATCACACGTTAAGAATCGTCCACGCGGAAACCCTGATGCCACTGGCAGATGGCGATATCGGCGAAATCTGGACAGATGGACCAAGTCTCGCTTGTGGCTACTGGCAACGGCCTCGGGAAACGGCGGAAGCTTTTATCAATCATGAGGGAAGGCGCTGGCTGCGTACCGGAGATCTTGGCTTCATTTACGCGGGGCAATTATACGTCGCCGGACGGTATAAGGATCTCATCATCGTACGCGGGCAGAATATTTATCCGCAGGATCTTGAACAGGTCGTTGAAGAAGAGGTCGAGGCCGCACGAAAGGGTCGCATCGCGGCGTTTTCAGTGGAAACCGCGGAAGGCGAAGGTATCGGTGTTGCGGTGGAAATATCCCGTGGCATGCAGAAGCTGGTTTCCGCGGAAACTCTGGTAAAGGCACTCAGCGAAGCAATTAGCGCAAATTGTCATGAACCGCTCTCGGTAGTTGTGTTATTGAATCCAGGCGCTTTACCCAAGACCTCCAGCGGAAAGTTGCAGCGTGCCGCGTGCCGTCAGGGGTGGCGTGAGCATACGTTGGATGCCTACGCGATTTATGAATACGGCAGCTATTTAATGGGAGGCAGCACACAATCAGCACAAGCGTTATCTGATGAAACTGAGATTGCGCTGGCTGCTATCTGGGAAACCGTACTGAACCGCGCGTGTCTTGGACGTGAGGACCATTTCTTTGCGATCGGTGGCAATTCGCTCGCCGCGGTGCAGGTTGCCGCGCGTATCGCCGATCGCTGGGAGATCGATTTCCCGGTGCGGAGTCTGTTTGAAAGTTCGCGGTTGCATGAGTGCGCGATGGAGATCAAGCGTTGTTTAGCGACAGCCACTCCCCGGCGCAATGCTGATATTCGAATCCTGCCGACCGAATACAGGGCACGTCCCCTGCCGTTATCTTTCGGCCAGCAACGTCAATGGTTCCTTTGGCAACTTGACCCGTCAAGTACCGCATACCATATTAAATATGCATTTCGATTATTCGGGATGCTGGATATCCAGGCTTTGCGCGCGGGTTTCGATGGTCTTATAGGGCGCCACGAATCATTGCGGACGACTTTTCGTCCGGGGAAAGATGGGTCGGCTGAACAAGTGATTCAGCCGGTATTGAAGATTGATATCGCGCATCTTGATTTACGCCAAGTGGGTGTTTCAGAGCGTGAAACGCAGGCTGCCGAAGGGGCGCAACGGGTCGTCGCGGCTCCTTTCGATCTCACCCAGGGCCCGCTGCTTCGGGTTGCGCTGATCCGAATTGCCGATCAGGAGAATATCCTGGTGATAGTCATGCATCACATCGTCTCTGATGGCACTTCGATGCAGATTTTAGTCGATGAGCTTGCGGCGCGTTATCTGGCCGATGTGCAAGGAAAAAGCGTGCGCCTTGAGGCGCTGCCCATCCAGTATTCCGATTATGCCACTTGGCAGAGAGGCTGGCTGAATGCGGGAGAGAAAGACAGACAGCTTGCCTACTGGCGCGATTATCTGGGAAATGTCCATCCGATACTGGCGCTGCCCGCCGATCATCCCCGAAAACCGATAGCACATTACCAGGCGGCACGGCACGCCTTTGACCTGCCTGCGGATCTGGTGAGCGCGTTGCGCCGGATGGCGCAGGATCGGGGCGCAACGCTTTTTATGGCGTTATTGGCGGGTTTTAACGCTTTGTTGTACCGTCACACGGGACAGCAAGACATTCGTGTCGGTGTGCCGATAGCCAATCGCAACCGGGTTGAAACCGTGGGCCTGATTGGTTTCTTCGTGAACACTCAGGTATTGCGCAGCGAAATACATGGTCGTATGGCGCTTGCCGACGTTCTGGACCAGGTGCGGGAAGCCGCCATTGATGCGCAAGCCTGCCAGGATCTGCCGTTCGAGCAACTGGTTGAAGCATTGCAGCCGGAGCGAAGCCTGAGTCATAGCCCGCTATTTCAGGTGACGATCAACCATCTGCTCAGGGATTATCGCGCGCTTCAGCAGCTTCCCGGGCTCACGATGACTGGCTACGATCTCGCCGAGCAGGCGGCCCAGTTTGAGCTGATCCTGGAAACAATCGAGTCGCCGGACGGCAGCGTGCACGCCAGCTTCATTCATGCTTCCGAGCTCTTTGATTCCCGAACCGTTGAGCGGCTGGCTCGGCACTACGTTCATGTACTGCGGATGCTGGTCGGGCAGCCGGAGCGATCAATTGCCGACATCGATCTGCTTAGCGAAAGCGACAGGGGACAGCTCCGAGCCTGGGGTGTCCATACCCAGCGCTTTGCGGCAACGCAACCCGTACATCGGCTGATTGAGCGGCAGGCGGAAAAATACCCTCATGCCGCCGCCGTGATTTTCGATAGTTTCGAATTAAGCTATGCGGAACTGAATCGCAGATCAAATCGGCTGGCACATCGGCTCATTGGCCTCGGGGTAAAGCCGGAAGTCAAAGTCGGAATTGCCGTGGAACGTTCCATCGAGATGATAGTGGGTCTTCTGGCTATCCTGAAGGCGGGGGGCGGGTATGTTCCGTTCGATCCGGAATACCCGCGGGATCGCCTGAATTACATGATGGAAGATAGCGATATCCAGTTGCTGCTGACGCAAAATTCTATCAAGGCACGCATCCCGCGCGCGTCAAAGCTTGATGTGCTGGAAATTGACACACTTGATTTGAGCGCTGGAATCGAGACCAACCCGGACGTGGCATTACATGGCGATAATCCTGCCTATGTTATCTATACCTCCGGTTCGACCGGCAGACCCAAGGGCGTAATAGTTCCCCACGGTCCCCTGGCAATGCATTTGACAGCCATCAGCGAGATTTACGATGTTCAACCCGGGGATCGGGAATTGATGTTTTTTTCGCTAAACTTCGACGCCGCCGCGGAACAATGGATGACTCCGTTATGTGGAGGTGCGACGATTGTGCTGTCATCCGCACGGGGGTTGGCGAGCGATAATTTCGCCGGCCTGATTACGATGCATCGGATAACCACGCTGCACCTGCCGCCCGCTTACTTGCGGCTGCTTCTGCCCATCGAGCGAGGGAAAGGCGCTTCAGTCCGTACGTGTATCGCGGGAGGAGAAGCATGGTTTGCCGCAGACCTTGCCGCGACCCAGGCGGCATTCGAGAGCGTTCGGCTTGTTAATGCTTATGGCCCGACAGAAACGATCATTACGCCAACCGCCTGGATAGGCAGTGCCGCGACGGGCATCGATGGGGACTATGCACCAATCGGCCGGCCGGTGGGCGATCGAAACGCATACGTGCTCGATGAAGAACTCAATCTCGTTCCTCCCGGCACTACAGGCGAGCTCTATATAGGAGGGTCAGGCCTGGCGCGGGGTTATCTCAATCGTCCAGCATTGACAGGCGCGCGATTTGTTGCTGACCCATTCAGTCAGACTGGGGGGCGCCTTTACCGCACGGGCGATCTGGTGCGCTGGCGGATGGATGGACAGCTGGAATATGTAGGCCGCTTGGACCATCAGATCAAGGTACGCGGCTTTCGCATTGAATTAGGTGAAATCGAAGCGCAGTTGCTGGCACAGACTGGTGTACGTGACGCAGCGGTGGTGGCGCAGGAGAGCCGCAATGGCACGCGTTTGATCGCTTATGTGGCGGCTCACGCCGGGGTGCTGCTTAATTCGGCGCTGCTTAAGACTGCGCTCGGCAAAGTTCTTCCCGACTACATGCTTCCGAGTTTGTTTGTTTTTCTGGATGCATTGCCACTCAGTCCCAACGGCAAGGTCGACCGGAAGGGATTGCCCCCGCCTGAGCAATTAAACGAACAGGATTACGATCCGCCTGTCAGCAGAATCGAAACACTGGTCTCGGATGTCTGGGCCGAAATTCTGGAAGTTCCCCGTGTCGGGTTGCACAACAATTTTTTCGATCTTGGCGGCCATTCGCTGCTATTGATCAAAGTGCAATGCAAGCTGGAAGAACGGTTAAGCACTCGCATCGCCATTATCGATCTCTTCAAATACACCACAGTTGCCAGCCTGGCAAAATTTCTCGGGCAGGAACGGACAGAACACGTGTCCTTGCAGCACCACCAACAGCGGGCCCAGCGTCAACGAGGCGCTTTTATTCAACGCAAGCAGAAAGCAGGGAGGAATCATTGATGCACCATGAAGACGAGTTGTCAGAGAACACAGGCATCGAAATTGCGATTATTGGTATGGCGGGCCGTTTTCCTGGTGCGGACGATGTCAACACCTTCTGGCGCAACCTGCGGGATGGGGTAGAGTCAATCACTTTATTTAGCGATAACGATTTGCTGGCCCGCGGTATTCCCGCCAAGCAACTGGACGATCCGCTTTATGTAAAAGCGGGTGCAAGCCTGGATGGCGTAGATCTTTTTGACGCTTCTTTCTTCGGTTATACCCCGCGCGAGGCAGCGGAGATGGATCCGCAACATCGGCTCTTCCTGGAGACCGCATGGCAGGCGCTGGAAGATGCGGGCTATGACGCTTCGACTTACCGGGATCCGATTGGCGTCTACGCGGGCTGCGGTGTGAACACCTATCTGCTGCTCAATCTGCTTTCCAGCGGACACTTCTCGGACATGCAGGACATATCCTTTTTGCAAGGGCTGATGAATGGCAATAACAAGGATTCGATGACCACTACTGTCTCCTACAAACTCAATCTGCGCGGACCTGGAATCACGGTGCAAACCGCCTGTTCCACCTCTCTTGCAGCGATTCACGTGGCCTGCCGGGGGTTGCTCAACCATGAAGCGGATATGGCCATAGCGGGCGGTGTCTGGGTCAATCTCCTGCATGAAAGCGGTTATCATTACCAGGCTGGGGCTATCCTTTCGCCTGACGGTCATTGCCGTGCCTTCGACGCGCAGGCGGCGGGCACCGTGATTGGCAGCGGGGTGGGGATCGTGGTGCTGAAACGCCTGGCTGATGCCTTGGCGGATGGCGATACGATTCACGCGGTGGTCAAGGGTTCGGCAATCAATAATGATGGGTCGGCCAAGGTGGGCTACACGGCACCCAGCGTGGAAGGACAGGCAGAGGTTATTCTTGCCGCCCAGGCGATTGCAGGTGTATCCGCTGACACGATCAGTTATGTGGAAGCGCACGGCACCGGCACGACGATGGGTGATCCCATCGAGATCGCAGCACTGACGCAGGCGTTCCGGGAGAGCACGGAACGGCGCGGATTTTGCGGCATTGGTTCCGTCAAGACCAATGTAGGGCATCTTGATGCCGCGGCAGGCGTTGCCGGTCTGATCAAAACCGTGATGGCGCTGGAACATAGGACTCTTCCGCCGAGTCTGAATTTTGAACGGCCTAATCCACAGATCGATTTTTCCACAAGCCCTTTCTACGTTAATACCATCGGTAAAACATGGCCTGATGGTTCGACGCCACGCCGTGCGGGGGTAAGTTCGTTCGGCATCGGTGGCACGAATGTTCATGTGGTCCTGGAAGAAGCTCCGCCAGCAAAACCTTCCGGACCCTCCCGCAATTGGCAGATACTCGCGCTTTCCGCGCGCAGCGGCAACGCCCTTGAGGCAATGGTTGCCCGTTTACGTGACCAACTGGAAACACATTCTGAAGTGCCCTTGGCGGATGTCGCGTATACGCTCCAGATCGGAAGAAAATGCTTTTCCCAGCGAGCCATCGCCCTTTGCCGCGACAATGAGGATGCGATTAATCTTTTGGAAGGCCGTGATGCGGACCGCTTTCTCGTTCGGCAGGTGGCGTTCAAAAACCCTCCGGTGGTATTTCTTTTTCCGGGACAGGGTGCCCAGCACGTCGATATGGCTCGTGATCTTTATGAGAACGAACCGGTTTTTCGGCGGGAATTCGATCGTTGTCTCGATTTGTTGAAATCGCATCTTGATTTCGATCTGCTGACACTTCTCTATCCAGGCGAGGGTGAGGCAGAACAGGCTGCGTCGGCGGTGCGCCTTGCGCAAACAGAAGCTACGCAGCCAGCTCTTTTTGTCATTGAATATGCTCTGGCGCGGCTATGGATGTCATGGGGCGTCATGCCCACGGCCATGATAGGCCACAGTATTGGCGAATACGTTGCAGCATGCCTGGCTGATGTGTTCTCGCTGGAGGATGCATTGCATCTGGTCTCGATGCGAGGACGTCTATTGCAGCGCATGGAATCTGGGGCAATGCTTGCGGTTATGTTGCCGGAAGCAGAAATAACGCCTTATTTGAACGTTGACTGTGATTTGGCCGCGGTCAATGGACCGGAGCTTTGCGTTTTATCCGGTTCGTTGACGGCGATCGAAACCGTAGAAGGGCGCTTGGAGAGTAAAGGTATTGCAAGCCGGCGATTGCATGTCTCCCATGCATTCCACTCGGCGATGATAGAGCCGATGTTGCCTTCTTTCATCGATATGGTTGGAAAGATTGGCCCACGTCAGCCAAAAATTTCATTTCTCTCCAATCTCAGCGGTGACTGGATTACTCCCCAGGACGCGACTGACCCGAACTATTGGGGAAGGCATTTGCGCGGGACGGTGCGCTTTGGCGATGGCCTGCACGAATTGCTGAGCGATCCAGCTCGAATTCTGCTGGAGGTCGGCCCAGGAGAAACTTTGACCACGCTCGCGCAACGGCATCCCGACGTTAGTCCGGAGCAGGTCATTCTTTCATCCCTACCTCATCCGGGCAAAGCCCACCTGGCGCATAGGCATTTGTATCTTAGCCTTGGCAAACTTTGGTTAAGCGGCGTTGCCATCAACTGGGAAAATTTTTATGCCGGAGAGCACCGCCACCGTGTTCCACTGCCAACGTACCCTTTCGAGCGTCAGTCCTATTGGGTTAAGCCCGGTGCAGCAAGCGATAATGCCCGCCAAGCGATCCCGACTAAAACTGGAGCGCAGATGGGCGAGGGGAATGGATCAGGTGGCCGATCGCTGGACGACTGGTTTTACGCACCTTCCTGGCGGCGTGCCGATCGCGTTGCGTTTGCACTCGACGGCTTTTTTTCAAATCCGGCCGGATGCATAGTTTTCATAGACGAGCATCACCTTGGCACCGCACTGATCACGCATTTATTAAGTAATGGAATAGAACCCATCGTGGTTTCCGCAGGTTCGGCATTTCGTCGCCGGGCTAAGGATCATTACACGATGCGTCCCGGTGAACGGCATGATTACGATCTCCTATTGAGTGCTATCCACGATGACGGGAGGACGATCGGTCATATCTTCCATCTCTGGAGCATCACCGCGGATAGCGAAGGGCAGTCGCTTGCCGAGAGTCAGGCGAGGAATTTTTTCAGTTTGTTTTATCTCGCACAAGCGTTGGAGGGTGGCCGGGCGCTCATTCCGGCGGGTAAGAAAGTGGAAATCACGGTTGTAACCGATCAACTGGAGGATGTGACTGGCAATGAAAAATTGCGTCCGGAAAAAGCAGTGCTGCTCGGACCGTGCAAAGTCATTCCGCAGGAATATTCCCATCTTGCCTGCCGTATTATAGATATCGAATTACAACCCGCTGATCCGGTCGCAGAGGCCAGGCTTGTCAAGCATATTCTGGCGGAATCACAAACCGATTCCATCTCATCCATTGTCGCCTATCGGGGCCCCCACCGTTGGCTTCAATGTTTCGATCTAATTCGCAACCCTGCGCCCCTGCGCTCTTGCCTCAGACAAGACGGTGTCTATTTCATTACGGGGGGGCTGGGTGGCGTCGGCCTCACGCTGGCTGAGCATCTGGCCAAAACGCGTCAGGCAAAACTCGTATTGTTGGGGCGTTCCCAATTCCCATCGCGGGAAAACTGGCCGCGGTTGCTATCAGATACCGGTAACGTGGATTCGACGCGCCGCAAGATAGAGAAAATCATGCATCTCGAAACGCTAGGTGCCGAAGTGCTGGTATTACAAGCGGATGTTGCAATCCAGGCCGAGTTGAAAGCGGCTGTCGCACAGGTGCGTCAACGCTTCGGTGCAATTCACGGTGTTATTCATGCCGCGGGTGAAGTCGGCAGTGGACTGATATCGGCCAAAACAGAGGCGATGGTGGCACAAATATTTTCTCCAAAGGTGCAGGGAATGCGTGCATTGCAAGCCGTATTCAAGGATGAGGCGCTGGATTTCATGTTGTTGTGTTCGTCACTTGCGGCCATCGCGGGAGGTCTTAGCAAGGTCGATTATTGCGCAGCCAATGCCTATCTTGATGCCGTGGCCCGTGCTGCTTACCGTGAACCCGCGTTTCCCATGATCTCGGTTAACTGGGACGGCTGGCGGGAAGTGGGCATGGCGGCAAATATGGCATTGCCAGCCGGAGTAGGGATTGCACCGCATGAGGGGGTTGAGGCTTTCGAGCGTATCCTGAACGGTGTAATGAGACCTCAAGTGATTGTTTCCACGGTTGATCTGAGCGAAAGGCTTAGTCAGACCCAAGATGACCTAGTTGCTCAGCCTCTAGAATTCGATATAGCCACGAAGCGGGAGAGATACCCAAGGCCTGCACTGCAGACAATTCTTAAATTGCCGGACAGCGAACTGGAGAAAGGTATCGCAGAGATCTGGCAGAACCTGCTCGGAATGGATGCGATTGGAGTCAACGACAATCTATTTGAGCTGGGCGGCGATTCCTTGCTGGGCATACAGCTTCTTTCCAGGGTCCGGGCAGGTTTTGCCGTTGACCTTCATCCGGCGGATTTTTTCAGATCACCCACCATTGCAGGCTTGGCGGCGCTGGTGGAGATAAAGCTGATCGATGAGATAGAGTACTCATGATTTTTATCGAATTGGCTTGTATCAGTGACCCTGTAGAGTTCTGTCCTCGTGGTTATATGCCCCTGCATAGAGCTGTTTATGAATAGCGGCGACCTTGCGCAACGGCGTGCACGGTTGACGCCTGAACAACGGAATCGGCTTGCGCAGCGTCTGGCAGCTACCGGTAGCATGGTGCGGCATGAATCAGCCATTCCGCGCAGAAATTCATCGATGCCGGCATTAGTTTCCTACGCCCAGCAGCGGCACTGGTTTTTATGGCAGCTGGAGCCATTGAGCACGGCATATCACCTGAGTGGCGCATTGAGTTTAACGGGAAGATTGGATATTGAAGCGTTGCGTTCGAGTTTTGATGCATTGGTGATGCGGCACGAATCGCTGCGCACGGTTTTTCGGGCGAATGATCAGGGGATGGCCGAGCAGATCATTGCAGCAGCAGAACAGAAACTGGATATTCCAGTGATTGACCTGTGCGATCTGCCCTCTACGCAACGCGCGG
>JBKJYB010000236.1:0-3625 GCA_046716045.1 Nitrosospira sp. | reverse complement strand
AGAAGATCGCCAAAACCAATGCGGTAATGCGTGTCTTATAGCAAGCAGAACTCCGCCAGTGATTTCCACGGCTACGGCGATCGCCAGTCCTAATGTCAAAAAAGGCAAACTGACTGCGCCACCATCCCTGGAAAATTGGCAACCCTCCTCCCCTCCCCATTCTTTCTACCTCGCTTTATTGCGGGTTACGCCGTGAACGGACTCCGCAGAAATTTTGTTCAGAGGCTCCTTGGAACCTTGCATAGCCACCGAGTTTTTCAATGTTGTTCGGCAAGCCCGGCGTAGCCGCTTTGGGGTAAAATAGATTTTTTACGGATTCCCTATGATCAGCATCACCGTTGCTCTTTCCAAGGGCCGCATTTTCGACGATACCGCACCCCTGTTGAAAGCGGCGGGTGTTGTCGCGCTGGACGACCCTGAGACCTCACGTAAGCTGATCCTCGCCACCAACTGCGATAACGTGCGGCTTATCATCGTGCGCGCTTCGGATGTGCCAACTTATGTGCAATACGGCGCGGCGGATATGGGTATCGCCGGCAAGGATGTGTTGCTGGAGCATGGCGGGTCGGGGCTTTATCAGCCACTGGACTTGCATATCGCCCGCTGCCGCATGATGGTGGCGGTGCACGACGACTTCGATTACGAATCCGCTGTACGCCGGGGAGCGCGGTTGCGGGTAGCAACCAAATATTTACATACGGCGCGCGAACACTTCGCCGAAAAGGGTATGCATGTGGATCTCATCAAACTCTACGGCTCGATGGAACTTGCGCCCCTGGTGGGGTTGGCGGACGCGATCGTCGATCTGGTTTCCAGCGGCAATACGCTGAAGGCCAACCATCTTAAGGCAGTGGAAGAGATCATGCCAATTTCGGCCCGGCTGATCATCAACCAGGCGGCATTGAAACTGAAGCGGGAAACGATACAACCGATGCTGGAGGCATTCTCAGCGGCAATCGAGCAATGCGAAGAAACAATGGCACAACCATAACTCATTCCTATGATTCAGATCAAGAAATTATCTTCCGCCGATGCCGGCTTTCATGCGGCGTTGGAGAAACTACTGGCCTTTGAAGACGCACATGATGCGGAGGTAGACGCGACAGTCGCCGGCATTCTCAGGGATATCAAAAAGCGCGGCGATGAAGCGCTGCTGAAATACACGCGTCACTTCGATCATCTGGATGCAGTCTCGGTGGCGGAGCTTGAGTTGACTCAGAACTGCTTGAAGCAAGCGCTGCAGAGTCTGCCTGAGGATCAACGTAATGCCTTGGAACAAGCCGCCGCAAGGGTGCGCGCTTACCACGAAAAGCAGTTGGCGCAATCCTGGAGTTATACGGAACCTGACGGTACGCTGCTGGGCCAGAAAATAACCCCTCTGAGTCGCGTCGGGTTGTATGTTCCCGGCGGCAAGGCATCCTATCCTTCATCAGTGCTGATGAACGCAATTCCCGCCAAGGTGGCGGGAGTCAGCGAACTTATCATGGTGACACCCACTCCCGGCGGAGAAAAAAATAATCTGGTGCTGGCCGCGGCGGCGATCTGCGAGGTTGACCGGTTGTTCACGATAGGCGGCGCCCAGGCTGTCGGCGCACTGGCCTACGGCACCGGGACGGTGCCGCGCGTGGATAAGATCGTCGGCCCGGGCAATGAATATGTGGCGGCGGCCAAGCGCCGTGTATTTGGCGTGGTGGGCATAGATATGGTAGCGGGCCCGTCCGAAATCCTGGTGATTTGCGATGGCAAAACCAATCCTGACTGGATTGCAATGGATTTGTTTTCGCAAGCTGAACATGATGAACTGGCCCAGGCAATCCTGCTTTCTCCCGACGCCGCTTTTATCGACGCAGTGGCGGAAAGTATTGCACGCCAGCTGGAAACAATGCCGCGCAAAGCGGTCATACGTGCCTCGCTCGAAAACCGCGGCGCCCTGATTCAAGTACAAGATCTCGATGAAGCCTGCGCCATCGCGAATCACGTGGCACCAGAGCACCTGGAGTTATCGGTCGAACAGCCGGAAAAATGGGTGGATAAAATCAACCATGCCGGTGCAATTTTTCTGGGGCGCTACACTTCCGAGGCGCTCGGCGATTATTGTGCTGGCCCCAATCACGTACTGCCCACTTCCCGTACCGCGCGCTTTTCGTCGCCATTGGGCGTGTATGATTTTCAGAAACGCAGCAGCCTCATCCAGGTGTCAGAGCAAGGCGCGGCAAAACTGGGCGCGATTGCTTCAATCCTGGCCCATGGAGAGGGTCTGCAAGCCCATGCAATGTCAGCGGAATATCGATTCATGAACAGGACTGACATACAAGATTGATAAAAATGTCCAGAACGCCTGATCAGGTTATCCGCCCCGAAATTCTCGCGCTGTCCGCCTATCACGTGCCACCTGCAAGCGGCATGGTAAAACTGGATGCGATGGAGAATCCTTATTCCCTGCCACAGGAACTACGGGAGGAAATCGCACAGCTTGCGGCCAGTGCACCGATTAACCGCTATCCCGATGCGAGCGCTGCTTCGCTCAAGGCTACATTGCGAGGCGCGCTGGCGGTTCCCGATGGAATGGATATTATGCTGGGCAATGGTTCGGATGAGATTATCCAGATTATCGCCTTGGCCTTTGCCAGACCGGGAGCAATATTGATGAGTGTCGAGCCCGCATTCGTCATGTTCCGTATGATTGCCACTTTCACAGGAATGGGTTACGCGGGTGTGCCGCTGAGAGCCGATTTTTCGCTCGATGTGGATGCAGTGCTTGCCGCTATTGCGCAACACCAGCCGGCGGTCATTTTTATTGCCTATCCTAATAACCCCACTGGCAACCTGTTTGACGCCGACGCAGTCTCGCGTATTATTGAAGCTGCTCCCGGCTTAATAGTGGTGGATGAAGCCTACCATGCTTTCGCCGATGCAAGCTTTATGGATAAGCTGGTGCAGTACCCCAATCTGCTGTTGATGCGTACACTTTCCAAACTGGGATTGGCTGGTTTAAGGCTAGGACTACTGATTGGCAGGCCGGAATGGTTGAGTCAGCTTGAAAAGCTGCGTTTGCCGTATAATGTGGGGGTTATCACCCAGGTGATTGCGGAAAGAGTATTACAACACTTCGGCATCCTGCTGCAACAGGCTGAAGCGATCAAGTTTGAACGGGCGATGATGAGTGAGCATCTGGCGGCGCTGAATGGCGTTGAGGTTTTCCCGACAAATGCGAATTTTATTCTGTTCCGCGTGATTCAAGGGCATAAGGCTGGTGAAGTGTTTCAGGAACTTAAAAAGCGCGGCATATTGATCAAGAATCTTGATGGCTCCCACCCGCTATTGAAAAACTGTCTGCGCGTGACAGTGGGAACGCCCACTGAAAATGCGCAATTTCTGGAAGCGCTGCGGGCCTCGCTTATGACAGGCCTCACTTAAGAAACCTAACAATTAAACGTAAATTAATCCCCATGCGTCAGGCTCAGGTCAACCGCAATACACTGGAAACCCAAATCAGCGTCAAGGTTGATCTGGATGGAACCGGCAAGGCAGTGCTGGATACCGGTGTGCCATTTCTCGACCACATGCTGGATCAGGTGGCGCGTCATGGCATGATGGACTTGGAGATTACCGCCAGGGGGGATCT
>JBKJYB010000235.1:0-3393 GCA_046716045.1 Nitrosospira sp. | reverse complement strand
CATGATCTACCGCTGCATCTTCCCAGAATGCCCTGACTTCATAGACAATCGGAATGCCGAGGCGGCGGCCGACGCGCAGGGCAGGCAAAGCATTAAGGACAGGGGAATGAGCATGCAGGATATCCGGTTTGACGATTTCCGCCATATCTTTCAGACGGTTAGTCAGGCCATCCATAACCGCTATCTGGTTCAGAACCGGCAGTTTCGACATGAGGCCGGAGGCGATGGGCGTACGATAGAAATGCCAGCCTTCGACATTCTCTTCCAGTACATTGCAATTTTCCTGTTTTGAACCCGTCAGATGAAAGGTCTCCCAACCTCGAGCACGCTGTTCCTTGAGAATAGCAAGGGTGCGGAATGTATATCCACTATGCAGCGGTATCGAATGGTCAAGAATATGCAGGATGCGCATTAATATTATTTGACGTTAATACATCTAGAATCAATTCGTTAATAGTCATTGCCCATCCCGCGGCGAATCCATGAGAAGAATTGCAAGAAGAGGAATGGCTGTGAAACCCTCTGTCTTTTCTCGATGAGCCGGGCTAAACCAATCCGCCCAGTCCTTCTATGCGAACGTTACGCGGGGTATCCTGCATGATCCTTAAGGCGCAAGCATGAGGCAATCCTGAGATAATGAATATATATCAGGACCACTTGCAATATAACTGTACCAAAGGCCAATTCCGAGGACATTCAAGCATTTTATAATGACATACTGCGGCAACTACTATTTTGTACCGATACTTCCTGACACATGCTATTCAATTCCTTTATTTTCATCTTTATCTATCTGCCGGTTGTCGTTGTGGTTTTCTTCTGGCTGGGCCGCCGTAGCCATACATGGGCATCGGGATGGCTCGCCTTGGCGTCCCTGTTTTTTTACGGGTACTGGGATTACCGGTACATCCCTCTGCTTCTTGCTTCAATTGGTTTCAATTATTGTGCCGGTCTACGAATTTCCCAAGCGGTTGGATCCGCTCGGAAGCACTGGCTCGTCTTTGCGGTTACAGCCAATCTATTCCTGCTCGTCTATTTCAAATACGCCAATTTCTTCCTGGAAACAATTAATTTTGTCGGTGTCAGTGAAACCGACTTCGAAACACTGGATATTGTTCTTCCAATTGGCATATCTTTTTATACGTTTACCCAGATCGCCTTTCTCGTTGATACGTATCAAGGCAAGGTAAACGAATATAGATTCGTTCATTACCTGCTATTCGTTACCTACTTTCCGCATCTCATTGCCGGTCCGGTGCTGCATCACAAGGAAATGATGCCACAATTCGCCGATAAAAGAATATACAGGCCTTCGTCCACCAACTTTGCTGTGGGCTTGACCATATTTCTCATCGGCCTCGCCAAGAAGGTGCTGATTGCCGACAATCTCGCGCCGTATGCGAACCCTCTATTCGAGAACACGGATACACCCTCGCTATTGCTTGCGTGGGGCGGAGTACTCGCTTATACCTTCCAACTGTACTTCGACTTTTCGGCTTACTCGGATATGGCCATTGGCTTGTCGCGTTTGTTCGGGGTCAAACTTCCCCTCAACTTCAATTCACCATACAAAGCAGGCAACATCAGCGAGTTCTGGCGGAGGTGGCATATGACGCTGTCGCGTTTTCTTCGCGATTATTTATACTTTCCGCTCGGGGGGAATCGGTCTGGCTCGTTCAACCGTTATCGCAATCTGATGGCTGTCATGGTACTGGGTGGAATGTGGCACGGTGCCGGCTGGAATTTTATCATCTGGGGCGGCCTCCATGGGTTCTATCTAGTTATCCACCACGCGTGGGTCGCGATATCCAAACGCTTGAGCTTTCCTTCTGAGTCGGAGATATGGAAGCTCATAGCCACTATTACGACATTTGTTGCGGTGTGTTTCGCGTGGGTATTTTTTCGCTCACCCGATCTGGCTACCTCATGGGAAATTGTTCGGGGTATGACAGGCGGTTTCGGTGTTGCATTGCCGGAAGCCATCGGCAATCGAATCGGAATATTAGCGCCGGCTCTCAAGAACCTCGGTGTCAGCTTCTATCTGGGAGGAGGTTCTCGTTTCGTAGAAACATGGGGATGGATTGCGTTCGCTGCGGGGATCACGTTTTTCCTGCCTAATACGCAAGAACTCACTCACCGGTTTAAACCAGCTCTCGATTTTAAGCCGTCCGCAGAGTTGCTCGCTGGACGTTTGGCGCGTCGGTTGACCTGGGTGCCATCACGTCGCTGGGCGATTTTTCTCGGCCTCCTGACGGTGATCAGCTTGCTATCATTGAATCGTCCAAACGAATTTCTTTACTTCCAGTTCTGATCAGCACACGAGTAACGATGACACGGTCACCCCATTCACTGCTTTTTATACGCTATTTAGCGGTTTCCATCTTGATTGGCGTTACGATTGTGGTTGCTTTCGTACCGATCGTGGACCCGTATAATCAATACCGAATCGTGGTTCGCCCCGGCCTCAACCTTATGAAGCCCGGCCTTACGCGTTATCAAAACGAAATTAAGCTCACGCAAGTTGCCGAAATGCGCGCCGATTCGCTCATCTTCGGCAACTCGCGCGCTGAAGCGGGTCTCGATCCAGATTCGCACGCATTCGGTCGATACGGTTTGTCAGCGTATAACCTCGCAATACCCGGTAGTAGCATCAGTACCGCCCGCGAACAACTGGAGCATCTGCACCAAATTGGTATCAAGCCGAAAGTCATTATACTGGGTGTCGAGTTTCTTGATTTTGTAGCGATACCGCAACAACCGC
Source organism: Nitrosospira sp. (assembly GCA_046716045.1). Lineage (GTDB taxonomy): Bacteria > Pseudomonadota > Gammaproteobacteria > Burkholderiales > Nitrosomonadaceae > Nitrosospira. The sequence goes on along the minus strand of JBKJYB010000235.1, from coordinate 632 downwards.
CACTCGCCCTACGGCAGGCTCACCCAATTGCGGAGCAACACCCGGTTACCCGATGGTTCTGGCGTTTCGATAGCCTATTCTCACTCGCTTCCATAAAGGACGCCGTCCGTACGCTGCTTATCCAGCACGATAATGAAGCGGAAACCATTACTCCTAGAGGATTCAATCCTCTGAACGAATATGGGCCGATCGTCCGCAGGGACGGCTACTACGCGCTGTTTCGGCAAAGAGCACAAGAAAATACCAAGATCTATATAAAAAAAGCAGAAGGTTCGCTTGCTCTTGCCGATTTTACCCATCTGCGCGCTATTCTCGATATGGCAGCGGAGTCTCGCACCGACGTGAAATTAATCATCTATCCTTATCACGCTCAAATACTCGCTCTTTTTGAGGAAGTAGGTCTTTGGCCTACATTCGAGGAGTGGAAAAACTTTATAATACACGAGGTATCCGACGCACGGCAGCGTCATCCCGCGGCACGAGTTGCCTTGTTCGATTTCAGCGGCTACGGTAGCTACAATTGCGAAAAAATTCCAGGGAAAGAGGATCGTAAAGCCACTACCCGCTGGTACTGGGAAGCGGGCCACTTCAAGAAGGAACTCGGTGCCGTAATGCTGGATTTGGTATTGCCC
>JBKJYB010000234.1:0-5996 GCA_046716045.1 Nitrosospira sp. | reverse complement strand
TTGGCATTCGGCGGCGGCGGCATGGGAATTCCGATTGCCGAAATGGCAAGCGCAAGCATTACTCCGAGCACGACACCCAGACTGCTACCGATCAGCCCGAGTAATATACTTTCGACCATAATCAGCTGAAATACCTGGCCGCTGCGATTGCCGATCGCCATTATTGTGCCGAACTCTCCCATTCGCTCAAAGATGCTCATGTTTACACTGTTAGCAACACTCAGTAGAACCATGACGAGAATGATTAATTGTAGAACGCCAAACTGGCCTTTATACATTTCTACGGTTTTTTCGTAGAAATCATTCAGCTCGACCCAAGTTTTGAACTCCAGACCCAAAGGACCCAGTTGTTCTTTCAGCGAGGCCGCGATACGATCCGTGTCATCCGTTTTTCTCAGTGAGATAACGAGCGCGTTCACATCTTGCGTACCGAGCAATTCCTGTGCTGCGGCGAGCTGGATTTTTATTGCGCGCGCGTCATAGTCGTTGGAGAAACTCTGGAATACTCCAATCACTTCAAAATCCATGCTGTTTAGAGCACCTTCCAGTGTATTTGCCAGCAAGGTTACGTGGCTGCCAGGTTTTAATTTCAATCCCTGGGCGACGCCGTGCCCGAGCACAATGCCAAACGCATCCTTGTCATTCAGTTGACGTCCCGCGGTGATCACAACAAAGCTCCCGAGCACGGCCTCTTGCCCCGCTTCCACCCCTTCACCGATGATCGGCAGATCACTGCGGCCGTTGTTGAGCAATCCCGAGAAGTTTAGCCGCGCCATCACGTTGTCGATGCCTGCTTCGGTGGTGATGCGTTGTTTGATCATATTAGGAGCCGCGATCAGGTACTTCTCCGGAGTGCGCGATCCGGCGGCGTAAAAGCCCTTCTTGTAAACCTGTACGTGCCCCGATTGCGAATGTATCAGCGCCTCGCCCAATTGCACGAAGATGTCATTCACCCAGCCTCCAGCAAGGATAAGCCCAGCGACACCGCTCATAATTGCAGCCAGCGTCATAATGGTATGCGATTTCTGGCGAAGAACGGAGCGTAATGCGAGCTTGAACATAATGTTCTGCCAGTTATCGATTATGACGCAAGGCGTCGACGATCTGCATGTGTGATGCTCTCCAGGCTGGATATATGCTGGCGGCCAGCGTCGTGGCGACAGCGAGTGCCAGTGATTCCACCGCTATCTCCCAGGTAACGAGAATCTCTCCTGTGAAGCCACGGGCCATTCCTGGGGGAGGTGGCATAGGGATACCAATGCTTGAGATCGCGCTGGCTAATAAGAATCCTATCATCAAACCGAGCAGACCGCCGAGGCAGCCGATGAGCACTCCTTCACTTATGAACAGACGCATGATGCCGGTGCGCTTTACGCCAACCGCCATGCAGGTGCCGATTTCGCCTATCCGTTCCATTACGCTCATGGTCATGGTGTTGGAGATACTGAGCAGGATGATCAGGGCAATAATCAGTTTGATTCCTTGAATTTGCCTGGAATACAAGACTACTGTCTTGTTGTAGAAGTCCGCCAGCGCATACCATGGAAGAATCTCAAACTTATCTGATTGTAGCTTATTGCGCAATTTTGAAAATACGAAATCGGTTTGAGTAGTGTCGTCCAGCAGCACCACCCAAACATGCGAGCCCTTGGTGCGCAACAACTTACGAGCAGTATCAATAGGCATGCGCAAAGCGGAATCGTCGTAAGACTTGGTGACAGTGGAGAAAAGACCGCGGATCGTGACCTCTACCGCATTGACCCCTCTTGATGCGGTGCTTGCCAGCAGTATGACTCGGTCGCCAACATTGGCGCCGAGGTTGCGTGCGAGGCCCTCGCCGACTATGATGCCCAGTGGATCATCCGGGGAGAGATTCTGGCCTGTTGAAATCTGCAAGGCATTCCCAAAAGCTGTTTGTTCTTGTGGATCGACGCCGTCACCGATAAACGAGAGAGTTGCTTCGCCATGGCTGATCAGACCGCTAAAGGAGAGTCGAGGGGCGACTGCTTTGATTTGTCGTGGTTCGTTTGGCGTTTCCAGTTCAGGAACGATATCTGGCAGCAGGAAGGCAAAGGGATCGGCTTTACCCGCTTCGTGATAGCCGGGGCGCACGATTTGCAGATGACCGAGGTGTGATTTAATAGTGGTTTCACGAAAATCAACAAATATCCATGCAATAAAACCGTTTGCCAGAATGAGAGCCGTGATACCAAACGCAACAGATCCTACCGCTATGGCACTACGGCGTCTTTGGCGAACGATATTGCGGAACGCCAACCTAATGTCGAGCCAGAATGTTCTCACGGATGATAGTCCTTGTTCTCATCGTCCGCGTTCCGCTCGTACCGAGAGCCGGCTGGTGCATAGAAGGGGGCGATCCATTTGTTTTCTTCGTCCCGCCGAATGTGCGGTTCTTGGTAACTGGGCGTCTTTCCAGCGAGGCTCATCTCATGCATTGTGTCACTCGTCCTTTAATAGGCACCGACTATCTTCTGGACTTCCTGCGCGCCAGTCAGATTGACTCACTCAGTCTCCTAAACGGAAATGTGCAAGTATTTCACTTACGCAGCTTTTTCGTTGCATTCAGGCATCTTGATGCCTGCCGCCCAATTCCGCGCTCTACAGGGTATATCTGGAAATTATAACTTCCCTTCAGCGGTTTTGCGCTGTTCTTCCATGAACCTGATTCTTTGCGACGAATTTGTATACTTTTCGATGCTGTCAGGGCTCAATATCCATATGAGGAAAGTATCACGGCAGATTGTAGCGTCCTGGAGCGATGATGTTGTCTGGGTCGAACACTTGCTTGAGAGCACGAATCCTTTTCCAATAGTCCGGGTCGGCCGCAACAATCTTGTCCATCATATCGGCGCGTGCACGGTAAGGTTCAATGCCCTTTTTGCAAATATAGGCGAGCAGAGCATCGGCACAATTGTGAGCGCGGCTTATCGCCTCTGGGGATCCCCTGTCGAACAGCAAGTTGATTATTGCAACCAGCGACGTCGTTGTCTCGATATTAATGGTAATGTAAAGGGTGTGCCCGTATTGCGCTGCAATTGACTTCATTTCCTCGACCGTCTCTGCGATAAATCGGCCATCCGACGGCAGTGCTGGATTAATGAACAGCAGTCCGCAACGTGACTGGTCCAGTTCTTCCGCGCGATTACTCGAATGATCGAATTTCCAGAGCAGGTTCTCAATTGCAACATCTGTTGGCACCCCCAGAGCCAGCCTGTGAAGTGGACGCATGGCTGAGATCGCCGCAGCATTTGCACGGGCAAAAGGAATGAAGCGCAGGGGATGAGTCACCGCGTAGCCAAAATCCAGGCGCCCGTCCGTGATAACCATCAGACGGGCAAAACTGCGCGTTCTGCACCGAATTTCCCGAAGCGCCGCTCTTACCTGTCCGCTGTTACCTGTCACGCACGCCAGGCTTGCCCACTCGTTAGTGACGACGATGTTCATAGCCCGGTCAGCTTCCTTGAGGGCTGTTTCGCGGGTAAAGCCACACTCATTCTCCAGATAGTGAGTGATGCCAAAACTCAGCGTGGACTGGGTTCTCGCTCGGTTTGCGATGTGGGTCACCGAGGTAAGCAGGCCGTCGCGCTTGAGGCGCACCAACTCGTTTATGAATTGATACAAGTCGGCAGCTTTGCGAAGCGCGAGTGAAAGTGCCACTTCTTTTGGGCGTTTCGGATAGAGGCGAAAGCATGCGCTTGTGACAATGCCGAAATTACTCTGGAAAAACAGTCCGTCTAGAATGGGTCCCAAGCCATAGGGGTGGCTGTGTGCGAGAGGGGATGAATCACCTAGTCGCCGAAAGCCGGTACGAAGAATTTCTCCCGTACCTGTAACGATTTCCAAGCCGAAAAGATCTTCCTTGCGCGGGCCCAGATAGCCTACGCCCCGATCTAGTGCGCTGCCGATAATGCTCGTATCCCGGCTTGAGCCAGTGACATTAAATGTGAGTTTGGGACAGTGGGTCTGCAGGAACTCATAAAGCTGAATTTGAGTTACCCCCGGTTCGATCACTGCGATCGGGTTGTCTATGGATATATCCGCTGCATTGAGAATCCGGTTCATTCCCCCAAGATCAACCAATGCACAATTTTCGACAACGGGAGATCGTGATCCGTAGCCCCAGTTGAATCCCGTGGAGATGGGGTATAGGGGTGCGTGTGATTCTCGGGCGGAACGGACAAGCGCACTTATCTCGCCGGTGGTTGTTGGCTTATGAACAGCAGAAATCTCTTTAAATCTTGCGGTTACATTAATGCTTTGGCTAGAGATCATCACTACGGCTTCAGATTTTATAACGATTTGAAGTTCTGGGGTCTGGTCAGTCTTGCCATCTTATATGTGGTGGGAAGCATTACGCTGGAGATATCCCTGGCTTCAATCGACTGACAAGCGGGTTGCGTTTGCCAATTGAGTGTGCGAAGTTTGATTCTTCGGGCAAATCAGCCGAAGGCCGCTTTCCGTTCAGGAGCCAACCAGCGCGGATGACCAATCGCTTGAACTTGGGGTTGCATTTCTCCGATGCTACCTCATTCGTCGCCTATGACAGCCTCACCACGCCATATCTACGCAGTATTTGCGAAATCTCGCGGTTGTCAGGAGGGGCTTGGATGCTTTTGCAAAGGATAGCACAATAAGTAGTCGAGGCCGGAAGCGCTGATGCTTGTTTCAGATGTGGACCTGCCGGTGTGGAGATATAATGTTAGTAGCCCCCATATTTTCCCGTTAAATCCCTACACATCAGTAAAATGAATGAATTGCTCTAATGTTTCTGTTAGAGATCCCCTTGAGGGATCATGTAGTTTGAGTTTGCCTACTAATTAAAATCTGGGTTAACATTAATCTTACCGGGCACAATTGTTCCTGAAAACTGCAAAGTCAGCCTCTATCGATGTCGGAATTTTTTACATATAGATCAAGTAAAGAATCCCTTAAGCTCTTAACATTATGATATATAAGAAAGAATGAAATATGGCACGAATCCTGCTTTTATCTTTAGCGGAGGGTTCGATGTTCTACTTTTTCGGTTTCAATTACTTGATCAATTTTTAGGGAGATACAAATGAAAATGTCAGCTGTGCACAAAAACTTATATTCAGCGGGTCTTATCGCTGCTTTATCAATAGGCATTACTTCTCAAGCCTCTGCGGTTGGAATCTATACAGTCACCCCAAGTGTTGTTGGCGGCCCCGCAGGTACGTTCGACGCTAATTTTATGAACGGTAACTCCTCGTCGCTCCTGACTTTAAATGCGGGTATGTCAACCATAAACGGAGCTGGTTGGGTCAATTTTGCCTCCTTTGCCTTGGATAACATTGCAATTGCGCCCGGTGACACCGGTTTGGGTGTTAATTACGAGATGTGGGCCCAGTACTCCTACACAACGCAGTTAACGAGTGGCGTTTACGCTCAAGCCAACAGTAATTATGATGTTATCGCGCTGCATGTTGAGTTGTTTGCTGCCCCCACCTTGCTCACCGGATTTACCGCTGCAAACGCAGCCACTTCTACGGCTGCGACAGTTTCTCCAGCAGCTGGCTTCCAAATGCTTGGCTCGGGAGATCTGATTAACGGCGTAGCGGCCTTTAATTCGGGAGGAGGGACTGCTTTCAATTCCCAAACGGATTTCGCTCTTACCGCCTTCGGTAGCACATTCTTCACCGCCCCTGATCCATTCTTCAACCTTGAATTCAACGAGTTTAACAATACACTTCAAGGCGTGGGACGGAATGGAAATCTCGTATCGATCAACCAAGCTTCGGGCGGCGTCGACTTCAACCAAGTTCCAGAACCTGCCACCTTGGCACTACTCGGCATTGGTCTCGCTGGCATAGGTGCCTCAATGAGGCGTCGTAAAGCCTGATCAAGCGCAAGACGATCAAAGCCCCGCTTTTTTAGGAAGCGGGGCTTTTTTATGTCAGGTTTTTCATCAACCCGCACCATCACACCGTGGGGGGCTAAACATCTAAGGTCAGTCC
>JBKJYB010000233.1:0-7876 GCA_046716045.1 Nitrosospira sp. | reverse complement strand
GCGGCATTCAGTCCCGTGGATTTCAATGGCGTGATTTACTGGCTGCGTCAGTGAAGCGGGAGCGGCCGCAAATGGGGATAAAGGGGCATAATTACACGGCTCATTACCGCTCTTCCGAAGTTGTTCTCCGATCGTTGACTGCAGTGCCCGGTTAAAACATCATGAATATATAAAGATCAAACTCTGGCGGGTGATGAAGCAAATTATTGTATGCCTGGAACCATTCTCAGTTTGACACCAATGGCGGGATGGGGTGGAGTGTAGCATAACCCATCATCCGGTTATTTCCACACCTCACCGGTTTTCAATCTCGCCGCTCCGATCATGTATATGTGTCGTGTTGCGGTTTTGATGGGTTACGCTACACTCCAACCATCCTACCCCTCTGACATCTTGCCCCGTGCCATGAAACCGGCCAGAGCGAGACCGGCCAGCATCAGGGCATAGGATGCGGGCTCGGGGACGGCACTAACAGCAACGACCAACCCCTGGTTATTAATGTCATTCGCCGCCGTCAATACAGATCCGTCCGGCAGATCAACCGACGAATTGAGATCGGTCATGCCCACGCCGTTGGGGCCGGTGATAAATGCATGACGCACACCTCCTGCTGTGTCGGAATCCCCAACCACCTGCCCGGTATCATTGATACCATTGGCGAAACTGGAAACTCCGCCCAAAGTTCCAAGGTCGGTCACGCCCGCGCCGTTGGGACCGGTGATAAAAGCATGAAGCATGCCTTGAGGCGCGCTGAAACCGCCCGCTACCTGTCCGGCACCATTGATGGACGCCTCACCCAGGGTTCCGAGATCGGTCAACCCGACGCCATCGGGACCGGTGATAAAAGCATGAGACGCCCCTGCGGCCGTGGTGGAATGCCCTATCACCTGCCCGGCATCGTTGAGGCCAATCGCAAAGCTGGACGTCCCGCCCAAGGTTCCTAAATCGGTCATGCCTACGCCATTGGGGCCGGTGATAAAGGCGTGAAACGCGCCTCCGGACGTGTTGGAGTGCCTACCACCTGCCCGGTGGCGTTGACGCCAAAAGCAAAGCTGGAAAGCCCGCCCAGGGTTCCGAGATCGGTCATGCCCACACCATCGGGGCCTGTAATGAAAGCATGAGAAATGCCTCCTGCCGTGTCGGAATATCCAACAACCCGCCCCGCATCGTTGATGTCATTAGCGTAACTGATCGATCCGCCCAGCGTGCCGAGATCGGTAATGCCCGCGCCGTTGGGGCCTGTGATAAAGGCACGCTCACCGCCGAATCCGGCCGTGACAGCAAATCCCGCCACCTGACCGGCATCATTAATCGCCCGGCCAAACGTGTCATGCCCTTCCAAGGTTTCCAATCGGGTCAGCCCCTCCCCGTTTGGTCCGAAGATCCACGACGCGGCAAATGCCGGGGAGGCAAAATTCAGACCCGCGCCCAAGGCTGCGGCCAGGACAAAGCTACGGACTTTGAAGCAATAAGTGATTTTCATGGTTAAAGGGCTCCCAGATAAGTGACGCGGTTTAGAAAGTTTAGTCATACTGTCAAGGTAGACAACACATGTTAGTTGTCAAGGCGGAAAATAAGTTTCATCTTAGCCGGGATTCCAATCTAATGGCAATCGGGCAAAGCCGTAGATGGGCGCCTCCTCGTTACAGGTTGATCCCGCTGTTCCCCCTGATGGCCCTGGTAACGGGGTTAAACCTAAATCCGGTAGTTGACCGCTCATTTATGAGTTTAGTTCTATGATTCATAAAGATTTTCTGTGTCATTTGAGGCCCACTTTCCGGGTGAGTCCGCTACAGGGCGGATTGTACGGTTTTTATGGCGCAGGGCAGCGTTGCAACGCCTTGAAATGGAATAACCATTTCGCGTTGTTGTGCCTTGCCCTACACCCCAAAAACCGCACACTTCGCCCTGTCCAACTACCGGATCTAGGTTAAGTCATCCCACCTTGAATTTCCTGTAATACGTGCTATTCATTAATTACTTAAGGCAATGCTTACCGATCCTCAGGAGAAAACAATGGCAACGAATGAAAACGGAAACCCTACCCGAGATCAACCGCAACCCGGTACAGGCTATCGCCGCCGGGTGATCGTGAAATTCAAGGATCACGTCCAACTGCCCCGCGAAAACGCGGCCCGCATGGTGGAAGCGGGTGAGGTTGGGCCTTGGGGGGGGCTGGCGGCGCAGTTCCAGGGCATCACGCTGGAGCCGCTTCTGACCTTCAAACAGCCGGACCAGTTTGCGGCGCTGACGCAACGGGCCCGGGCGCTCGACCCTTCCTTCCGGCCCGCCAACCTGAATGCCTATTTCGCTGTCCAGCCGCCGCCTGGCACGGATGCCGAGGCACTGGCGAAGGCGCTCTCCAGCTGGGAATCCGTAGCCACGGCCTATGTCGAGCCGCCGCCAGTCGAGCCCCCCTTTGTGAATGCGGCGGATGACCCGCGCAGCGGCAATCAGGGCTATCTAGACCCGGCGCCCGACGGCATAGATGCCGAGTATGCCTGGAATTTTCCCGGCGGCGATGGCGCCGGCCAAGCGCTGGTGGATATGGAGTGGGGGTGGACTTTCACCCACGAAGATCTCGCCGCGCACGGCATTACCCTTATATCCGGCCTGAATCACTCCTTCTTCTTCCACGGCAGCGGCGTGCTGGGAGAAATCGCCGCGGTGGACAACAATGTGGGTTGCGTCGGCATCACGCCCGCGCTGGCTTCCATCCGCTGTGTCGGCCAGCACCTGCCAGGGGGCGGATATAGTACCGCGCAGCCGATTCTCGACGCCATCGCGGTCATGAACTTTGGCGACGTGCTGTTGCTGGAGGCGCAAACCAATCTGTTCGGCTACAACCTCGTGCCGGTCGAGATAGAACCGGCCGTTTTCGATGTGATTCGCCTCGCGACATCACTGGGCATCGTGGTGGTCGAAGCGGCGGGCAACGGCGGCGTCGATCTCGATACCGTGGTCAACCCCGGCGGCCAGCAGATATTCAACCGCGCAAGCCCGGATTTTCTGGATTCCGGTGCAATTCTCGTGGGTGCGGCGAGTTCCACCGCGCCGCACGCGCGGCTCGGCTTCTCCTGCCACGGCAGCCGTATCGACTGCTACGGCTGGGGCGAGAACGTGGATACGCTCTCTTCCGACGGCACCAACACCGCGACCGATCTCTACACAACCGGTTTCAGCGGCACGTCGAGCGCTTCGCCCATTGTCACCGGAGCGGCGCTCGCGGTGCAGGGGCTGTTCCAGGCGAGCCCGGCCGGTGACCGTCTTGATCCCGGACAAATGCGCGCCCTGCTATCCGATCCCGCAAACGGAACGCCATCGCAGAATCCGGCGGCTGACCGCATCGGCGTCATGCCCAACCTGCGCGCCATCATCGACGGCATGATGCTTAACCTGCCACCCGACGTCTACCTGCGGGACTTCGTTGGCGATAACGGAGATCCGCACGCTGGCGCAATTTCGTCCAGCCCGGATATCATCCTGCGGCAGACGGCCGTCGCGGACCCGCAAGGCGCTTTCGGCGCGGGCAGTGGCACGGAAAACGATATGACACTGGGTTACGAAGCGGAAGCCGGGCAGGATAACTTCGTCTATGTACGCGTGCGTAACCGGGGCGGCTCCGACGCCACCAATGTGGCAGCCACCGTCTATTGGGCGCCGCCCTCAACGCTCCTCACGCCGGATCTCTGGACTTTGCTGGGATCGGCCACCCTGCCAAGTGTGTCGATGGGGGATCTGCTGACCGCCGCAAACGGCATCACCTGGCCCTCGGCGGCTATCCCCGCGCCGGGACACTACTGCTTTGTGGGCATCCTTAGCACGGCGCGTGACCCCGGACCAGCGCCAACAGACTTTTTTGACTGGGATAACTTCACCACCTTCATCCGCAACAACAATAACGTTACCTGGCGCAATTTCAATGTCGTCAATAACGTGCCGCCCCCGCGCGCCGATCCTCCCGGCTATGTGCCCCTGCCCTTCCTCGCGGCAGGCGCGCCCGACAAGGCACGCAGGATGCGCCTTGAAATCGTGGCACGGCTTCCCGCCCGCGCCGAGGCCGTACTCGAACTCTCCCCCGAGTTCGCCGAGCTTATTCGCGTGCGTCCCCGCCATATGCTGTATACACCATTCACAAACGCCGAAGGATGCCGCGTCGTCCACCTTCCCATCAACCCCTGCGGCCGCACCCGGTTCCCCGAAGTGGTATTTCCCGCCAAAGCGCGCATTCCATTACGATTGCTCGTAAAAATACCCAAGGAGCAGCATCGACATGAGTTCGAGCTTTTCGCGCGCCAGGTTTATCAGGGAGAAGAAGTGGGGCGCGTCACCTGGAGGCTGGTGCCGCAAAGGCAACCGCAATAACTGCCGAAACAGGCGCGCTCAAAGCTGCAATTTGATCTTTCCTCTTACTCGAACTGAGCGAAAGATTACGCAACGGCATAGCCGATGTCGCTTTCAGCATCCGACGCATGGAATGTGCTTCAACGCACAGACCACCAGGTTACTTCCCTTTATCGTTTATCAGCGTACTGATCTTCAACTCAAAAATGAATTGGACCAGAGCGCTTATCTCCAGGAGAATGAAATGAATAACGACAAAATCGTAAGCGTGCTCAATGGCCTGATCGAGATTTCACGCGATGGCGCCGAGGGCTTCAGGACTTGTGCGGAGGACGTGGACGATGCGGCCCTGAAGTTATATTTTCAAAATCGCGCCGAAAGTTGTGAAAAAGCCATTCGCGAATTGAGCACCGAGGTCAGGCGACATGGAGGCGATCCCGATTCAGGCGGCACTTTAACGGGCACATTGCATCGTGCCTGGGTTAACCTTAAAACGGCGATCACAAGCCAGGACAATCTTACCGTTCTTGAAGAATGCGAACGAGGCGAAGCCGCCGCGGTGCTGGCCTATGAAAATGCGCTGAGGGAAGAATTGCCGGGTGAGCTGCGCGCTCTCCTTGATACGCAATTAGACGGTGCGAGAAGAAATCACGACCATATACGTCAGATGCGTGACACAGCCAGACATTCCAACGTAACTTGAACGTTATCGGAGCGCTGGGCATCGGGTAATCCCCCAACGCGTGAATCTTCCAATCCAGAGCGCATGCGGGAAACCGCGTTGGCCACGAACCTGCCGGGTGAGGGGGCGGACACCGGCGCTGGCGAGAACATGCCCTGTCACTGGCCGAGGCAGCCTACCGAAGAAGCCACCTGGAACATGAAAATAACGACTATCCCGATAATGTTAGTGTCATTACTGGTGATTGGCATCGTTGCGTTGGGCCTGGGGGCTTACAATATTCTTGCCACCAGCAAACACTGGGCCGTGACGGAAGCAGTCATCGAATGGATTCGCGAAAGTTCGATCAAGGCACGGACCGAAGATGTGAAAGTCCCTCCGCTTGATGATCAGAATCTTCTGTCGCTAGGGGCGGGGAACTACGATGCGATGTGTACCGCATGTCATTTGGCACCGGGCCGCGAGCCCACCGAACTAGCCCAGGGTCTCTACCCGCAGGCACCCGTATTTCATCAGCGCAGACCGGAGATCAATGAGGAGCAGGCGCTGAATCGCGCTAAAAAACATTTTCTGGTGATCAAGCACGGCATCAAGATGACCGCCATGCCTGCCTGGGGTCTTACCCATGATGATGAAACCATTTGGGGAATGGTCGCATTTATCCGCAAACTAAGCGGCATGACGGCGGAGCAATACAGGGAACTCACCGCATCGAGTCAAGGCCATCACCACAAACATTAGGTACCGAACATACGGCACTGCAAAATGCGGCAGGAGGATACCCCTATTCTCCTGCACTACCGGGTTAGTGCATGTAATCCGTATCCACAGTCTCACAACATTTCATATACCCTCTTAGACCCTTTATTCAAGCTCCCATTATCCGGATGTAAATTCAAATATTAATTAATAGATCATGACCTGGGGGTCTTTTCCTTTTCATGGGCATAGTTGATGTAGGACGAGCTGCGGGTTAGGAACTTATGTAGTCGATATTGGGTTGCATACAACCATAGTTGTATATACAATACACTCATGCCAATAATTATTTCTCAGAAAATTCGCGACAAACTAAAAAGTAAGCACAGTGTAAGCGAAGAAGATGTGGCGCAATGTTTTGCAAATCGTACTGGAACATATCTACTTGATCCTCTTGAAGAACACGCATCCGATCCTCCGACTCAGTGGTTTATTTCTGAAACCGATTTTGGCCGAAAACTAAAAGTAGTTTTTATTTTGAAGAGCGGAAATATTTATTTGCGTACCGCTTTTAAGCCAAACGAGAAAGAAATTAGTATATACAGCAAGGCAAATAAGTAAGATTTCTATATCGGCATTGTCATAGCCTATTCTGTACCGATCCTATGACATATTTTTTTTTAACTTTTTGGGGAGCTTAAATGAGCAAGCACACCATCCCCTCATCCGATGAGGCGTGGGATGATAGGACTTTAGGAGCAGATGAGAATTTCATTAAAGTGGCCGAGAAGGAGATGGCTGACGCAATTGACGAAGCAGCAGGCACACAACTGATATCGATCCGTTTGCAAAAAGGATTAATTGAAGACTTCAAGTTAATCGCTTCGCTTAATGGCGGCATTGGTTACCAGACTTTGATGAAGCAGATTTTGCAACGATTTGTGGATAGCGAGAAAAAACAAAGCTGGAACAATTATGTGGCAGAAGAAATTAGAAGAAGAAAAATAACCAAACATGAGCCAAAACCAACACAAAAAGAAAGATCTCGTAAAGCAGCATAGGGTTTAGCCTAACCCCAAAAAGCCCACCTAAACGTGGGCTTTTTTACGTCCTTACCGGGAAGTTTCGCCATCTTCGGGCGAGTGTATTTTGTATAGAGACTTGTAGAAAATCGCTTCCTCCTCTACAAGCCAATACCCATGCGACTCTTCAGCAATTAATGAATTTGTGCATGTAACCCGACAATATGGATGGCATCTCGCCCTCTCGCGATTTGCAAGAGGCGCTACTTGGAAACCCGGTGCAATGTCATCGCAGCACCCGCCTTTGTTTCCAGCGTTGCGGTATTGCCATCGGCACCCAGCTTGAACGACGTTGTCTCGGTTCCGGAAAAGCCCGCGCAACCATTGTTATCATAGGTAAATCCCTTGATGTTCAAAGCCTTGCTGCCCGAATCGTAGGTATATGACGCGAACTCGACACCCGGATCACCGCAACTCTCATGATCGGCGCTTTTAACATCCCCGATCGGATCGACCATCATGTATTTGCCGTTGGAAAAAAACAGATAGGTTGGGGTCTTGATGGCGGCCGGATCGGCCACCCAGGCCCCGACAATGCCTTTAGGATCATTCTCCATTCTGAAAAAACGGATCTCCTTGACCTCCGTCTTGATAGGCTCCTTCGACGAACTGATCTCCAGCGTGCCGGCGATATGAAAGAGTTCACCGAAGATGCTCTTCTGTTCCCTCTTCCTTTGCACTGTAAAAATATCCGAGGTAATCAAATCGGAGCCATCGGTACGGATTCGCCAGTTTGGCCGCGGGTTCGACAGCCCGGCATGAAGATTGGTATCGATTACCGGTTTTGCCGCGAACTTGAATCCCCTGGTATCCATCGCGGATAGACGCGCCGCGCCGTATTCCACACCGGCTTTACTGACCAGGTTGCCGCCGCATACGCGATTGGTGTCACAAGAATCATCCGGCGAAGCTTCCCCTTGCAGATACTCGCCAGTGCCATCCGCTGAAATGCGGATAACGGACGCAGTCGTGTTGTCATGCTTAACCCAGATGTTGGTGCCGAGCATCTTCATGCCCTGCGAAAGAAAGTGGCCTCTGGCTTGTGCCGCAATTTTGGCCGGGCCGGCGA
>JBKJYB010000232.1:0-7004 GCA_046716045.1 Nitrosospira sp. | reverse complement strand
CATTGCCGGTGGCGTAGGCATCCAGCTTCGCACTTGCCAGCACCGTCACATCGTTCTTTGCATAAAGACGGATGCTGCCCGCATCGCCACCCGAGGCATCAACGTGCCCCGCGACATTGAGCTTGCCGCCATCCACGGCAATATGGACTTCTTTGGCCTTGAGCGTATCGGAGGCAGCCAGGATGACATCACCGGTGCGCACGCGCAGTGTCCTCGCGCCATCGAATACGCCCTGGTTGAGCGCCGTGTTCAGCGTGGAAAAGTCAGTCAGCGCGGCCACATCCAGCTCGAAGCGCCCGCCCTCGCCTCGGACGCCGCCGGCATTCGCCAGGGCCACGCCCTGCACGCTGCCGGCCGCCAGGGTCGCCGTACCGTTGGCCGCGCGCACGATCACCTTGCCCGCGTCGCCGCCCGGCGGCGCGGATACGTTTACCTGTGCGCCCGTTTGCACGACCACGTCTCCGTTATCGCTGGCCAGTTCGACGATGCCGCCGGGCGATGCGCGCTCGACGTCGAAGAAAGCCACCGAACGTCCGGCTGCGTTCGCTACCGCATTCGCGCCCAGCGTGAGATTGCCGGACGTCGCCGTAAGTTTGAGCTGCCCCGAAGGCAGGCTTGCCTCGGTATCGAACATTACTTCCGTACCCGACAGCGCCCATTTCGCCCCCAGCGCAGTCACCGGCGCGAGCGCACGGCCCGCCACCGTGTCGACAGCGTTGAGCGAGCTGGTTGCGGCAAGGGTTTGGTTGGCCCCCTGCTCGCCGCTGATGCGCGCGACACTCAGGTTCGCCGTTCCGGCGGCAATATCGGTACTGCCCGAACCGCGTCCGATGAGTTCATTGGTGGTGATGCCGACCTGGGAAAACCCCTGGATGGCTTTGGCGCCTTCGCCCAGCACCAGTTTGTCCGCCTGGATCGCCAGCACGCCGTTGCCGGGCGTGCCACCGGCGGTGAATACCGATGCCGCCGGGTTGGAAAGCAATATACTGGTTGCGCGCAGATTTGCCGTTTTACCGCCGTTGTTCAGTCCGGCCAGCCCGGCGCCCAGCAGATTCAGGGCTTGCAGTGTCGGCTTGCCCTCGGCATTCACGCCCCCCACGCTGACATCGCCATACAGATCAAAGGTGGTATAACTCGTCAGCGTCAACGAATTCAGGCTGTTCAGGCCGTCAAGTTCGCTCTGGCTGAGTATCAGGCCTTCGGTACCCGCCGGCGCATTACCGAAATTGATGCGTGTCCCGCCAATTGCCAAATTTCCGGCGACCGGATTACCCTTGTCGTCAGCAAAAAGGGTGGTGCCCGTAAACGCATTCTGCTTGGTGGCGTCCAGCGTGATCGAGTTTGCCGAGCGGATCGTGCTGCCGGTTTCACCCGCCAGCGTGCCCACGCTGCGATCCGGACTGCCGGTGCGTGAAAAGCTGGCGGACGTTGACGCGACCCGGACCAGGGCGCCATTGCCGGCTGTTTCGTAGCGGTTTGCGTTATCCACACCGCCCCTGTTGTCTTGCGTCTCGATGGCGCTGCCGGCTTTCAGCGTCAGGGTATCCTTCGCCGCCAGAATGACTTCATCGCCCTTCAGGGCATGACTGGCGTCGTTGGCCAATGTCACTTCCTCGGCATTTACCGCGAGTAGTGTGCTGGCGCTACCCGGGGCGAGGCTACGCGTGCCGCCCAGGAACAGGCTGGCCGCGCCCATGGCATTGAGCGTGCTGGCCGCGATACGCGTGGCCAGCGGATCGATTCCCTGCGTTCCGGACGGCGTTCCGTTGGTAATGGCGATTTTAGGCGCGCTGATGTCCACCGCCGCCCCGCGGCCTCCCTCGGCCGCGCCCAGTTTGAAAAGGGCATCCAGCTTCAGGCCGCCAGCGGTATCGATGGAGAGCAGGCCGCCGTCCTGCGGGCGAATAGGGCTGGCGGTGAAAAAGTCCGAAGCGCGGGTCAGGCTGATTTCCGACCGCTGCAAAACCTGCTCACGGGTCAGCACCTCAAACCCGCTCCACAAGGCATCACGCGGAGCGCCCGCCAATGCCTGAGCCCGGCTGTCCGTGACATAACCCGGCACCACCTGAATGCCATCCTGCCTGCTGAAAGCCTGTCCCGGCAGCAGATTATGCACATCCGTATCGAGCCTCACCGCATAAGCGCCGGGCAGCAACGCATAGTGCGCGGGCAGCAGGGTATACACACCCGCCGGTAGCCCCGGTATGCCCGAGAGATAGACGGCATCCCCTGCCACGCGGTCGAAGCCGGTGTTCTCCTGCCTGTCGCCCGGAGCAAACCCGCTCGCATAGCCCGGCAGGATGGCATAGGTGCCGGCATCGTTAAGAATATCGCGTGAACCCCCTGGCCCCACGCTGAATTCATAGGCCTGCAAATCGCCGCCACCAGCGAGATCGACGGTTGCACCGGCCTGCATGTCAATATTCGCCGCCTGCGTGCGAATGGATTTTTCAGTCAATGCAAGCTGAGGGATTTCATTCAAGTCGGGTTTGTACACCCAGCTGCGGCCATTCACCAGAATGCCAAACGGAATCAGGCTGCCGGGCGTGGCGGCAATCGAGGTCAGGCTGCCTTCCTTGAACGTCAGGGTATCGCTCGCATTGAAAGCCAGTTGGCCGAACGGCGCCCACACATTACCGCCTTGCACGATGTCCGCGGCGTTTACCGTAAGACTGCCCAGAGCGGATAGCGGCAGTGATGGCGGCAGGGTATTGCGGCTGAACGCAACCGTCTGTCCCGGCGCCTGGATGTTGATCTGGCTATAGGTTGTGGGGGCTATCACCGCGCCGCTAAAAAGCAGATCGGCCGCGCTCGCGAGCGTGCCTGCCGGACGTGGCGAGCCGGTGCTGCTTACCCCCGACAGCCTTACCTCCTGAGCCCCGTTCAGTTCGGCGCGTGCCATCCCGGTCAGGGTCAGATTACCCGCCAGCTCCAGCAATTGTGCATTCGCGTTGAGCGTGCCGCTACCGGCAACCGGTGTATTGACCACATCCACACGGTTTATGTCGTAATTGCCCAGCCGCAGGGTCTCCGCCTTCAGGGCGGCCTCGCCCCCCGCCGTTTCGATACGCGGCGTGTCGAGTACCACCTCTTTCAACGGCAACGCCCGGTTGGCACCCAGATTCAGGTCGTCTTCCAGCCGGATGGCATCGCGGCTTTTAAGGACGATGTGATCAAAGCCCGCCGACTCGAGTGCTGCGGCGCCAAGATTGGCCTGCCCATTCAGCCCGCCGGGGATAGCGACGCCCGGAGCCAGACCGCCTGCCTGCGGCGCCACCGCCGGTGCCAGACTCAGCACGCGCGCTCCAAGTGGAAAGCCTTTAAATTGCGCATCACCGACTTCTTCAAGTCCCAGAACAAGGTTAAACATTCCACCGCGATTGGATACACCACCCGCCTGCGCCAGCATAGTCCCGTCCAGCAGAATCCCCTCGCGTGCGATAAT
Organism: Nitrosospira sp.; assembly: GCA_046716045.1. Lineage (GTDB taxonomy): Bacteria > Pseudomonadota > Gammaproteobacteria > Burkholderiales > Nitrosomonadaceae > Nitrosospira. The sequence goes on along the minus strand of JBKJYB010000232.1, from coordinate 3,559 downwards.
ACTGAGCGAACCTGCGTCGCTGCCCACCCACTGCCCCAGCCCTCTCGCCTCATTCAGAATATCAAGCCGCACCGGCGCGGCCCCCGCCATCTTGATGCTCGAACCCGCCTCAGCCAAGACATAACCATACTGCGCATTCAAAGCGACTGTGCCGCCATTCAGCACTTCGCCCTGGGTAAGGCGATTGCTGTCAAGATAAGTCAGCGCCACGCCCGATACATCGAGGACCGCCCGCTTGCCCAACCACAGGCTATTGCTTGCATTGAAATCAAAGCTCTGGTCATGATCCAGCGTTGCCGTAATACTGCCGCCGGGCGCGCTAATGCTCCCTTGTATATCCAGCAGGCGCCCGGCCATCAGCGTAATCTTGGCCTTGGGATCGGCCTCGATGCGTGCTCCTGCGCCGATCGACAAATCACCCGTCCCATCCGCGGTATTTTTTGCCGTAAGGCTCAAATTCGCCGGTTGGCGCACCAGGTTATCCAGCTTTATCTGGCGGGTAAAATCTTCCACCCTGCTGCCGCTGGGCCGCAGGGTATAGTCAGGCTGCAATTCCAGGCTGAGGACGGCCGGCTTGATCCGGACGCCCTCGGATAAGATCACATTCTCAATCCCCGCAAGATTGATATTGGCAAACCCGCCGCGCTCAAAAAACTCCGCATCCAGATTAACCGTGCCGGGTGTGCTATCCGGCGTGCCGCCGATCAGGATTTTATTGCTGGAAACGGTAAGCGTACCGCCCTTGCCGATACCGTAGCCACGCATATTCTCAGTGACACCCGACACCACGTTGCCAAACAGGCTGATCTCGCCGCCATTGCCAGCGATGACGCTGCCGCGGCCACCGACCTTGAGCCGGCCGCCGCCGGTGACGTCCAGCAGCGTGTGTTGCCCCAGCGCAACATTATCAACCGCGGTAAGCGTGATTTTGCCGCCATGCACCAGCGCGACCTCGCCCGAGCCCGCAGGCACCCCGCGCAACTCGTTTACCCAGGCCCCCCGCGCCGACAGCGTCACCCCATCGGCCACCGTGACATTTAGCGGATCTGATGAGCGACCGGGAAGATCGTTTCTATGCGCATCGAGCACAATCGAGCCACCTGGGGCGTCGATATCGGCGCCGACTGTCACACCCTGCGCGGCGATGTGCACGCTGCCGCCCTGTGGTATACGCAAAGCCTCACGCACCGCCGCCGCCTGGTTACTGAAAATTCCGAGATTGGCAACCTTATCATTGCCTAACAATGCGGGATTGAGGCTCAGGGTAGTGACGAGACCGGACGAGAGCGCATCACCGAACTTGAACCCCGCCGGCAGGGTGGCGCCGGTGCTGCTCAACTCGACCAACTGGTTCAGCTTGTAGTCGAGCCCGCCGGAAATGGGGTTAACCGCGGGGTCGTTACCCATGGTCAGGCGGGCACCGGCCGGCATGATGCCGAGGTCGCGCTGTACTTCGCCCACGACTGTGCGGCCCTGAATATCAGCCTGCATCACGCTCGCCCGCAGGCCGATGACTTCCAGCGCGCCTGCGTTCTTACCTTCGGTGTAGCCTGGGTCATAGTTGAAGCTCTGCCCCAGGTCGATCACTTCTTTCACATTCCAGCGTCCGAAATCCTGCACGTAACGGGTGGCAATGCCGTCATAACGCACATCGGCGCGAGCGTTGGCGATATCGGTCAATACGCCGCGGGACATGAGCAACGTAGTTTTCACACTGGCCGGGGTGAAGCTCAGGCTGCCGCCCGACAGATCGATCGCCACACCGGATTCGATAATGGCTTCTCCCTGGGAGCTCACGCGTACGGTACCACCCTGGGTGGATCGTTCGGCCACGGTACGTTCGAGGCGTGCCTGGTAGGATTGCAGGCTGTCCTTGGCGATGAGAGTGGGCTTGCCGGCATTGGCGTTGGCCAAGGCACGGTTGATATCGACAAAAACCTTCTGGCTGCGCAGCGGACCGTCGCGATTGACCGGAGAGTCTTTCAGCTCATCCCCCCGCAACTCGACTTCCACGCCGTTGCGCGCGGTGGAAACCGCCACGTTTTCCAGCCCGGCCACACTGATGCGCGCACCGTTGTCAATATGAACGCGGGCAGCAGCAGAGACAGGCGCATCAAACATCTGCCTGACCGGATCATTGGTAAATAGCAAACCGGGATTGTCCATAGCAATGAAATTTACTTCGCCCGCCGGCGCATTAATCACCGCGCCGCTCTCCATCCGCACATCCTGTCCCAGCACTCTCACCTGAGAGGGAAGCACGAGACCCGTGCCGGTCAATCCATCCAGCACGCCGGTATTGTCGGACACGTCCGGCAATACCTCGGTCAGGCTGCCGGCGCCGAGTACCGCGCGGCCGCCACGCGTCGAATTATCCTGGGCAGTCGCGGCATCCTTCGCCAGCAGATATACCGAGCCGTTGGCGATCACGGAGGTCGTTGCCCGCGCGATGCCTTGCTGGTTGACCGCATACCCCACCATGGTGACGTTGCCGCGCGGCGTGCTCAGCTCGCCCAGATTGGTGACATGGCCGAGTTTGTCCAGGGCGGACTCCTTCAGCGCCACGGTCTGGCCATCCAGCTTGCCGTCCTTGATGCCGGTGTTGACGGTCTCGAAATCGCTCAGACCGGCCGGGCTATCCACTTCCACCAGCAGGCCGCGCACATTGGCATCTATCGGCTGAGCCGAAGCCGAACGCAAAAATACCTTGGTGCCCGCCGCCGCGATCACCTGTCCGTCGGGCGCCACCACCGTGCCTTTATTAATCACCGTCGGCGCAATCAGCATCACCCGGCCCTGACTGCCCGCTGTGATGCGCGCGCCCTCGAACACCTTGATGAAACCGCCCGAGCCTTCGAATTGCGGGCTCGTCTTCTGGGTGGTCAGGAAGGCATTGAGGATGAAACTGTCGTTGATATCCAGACTGCTGGCGGTGAAGCTGTTGAGGTTCACCTGCGAGGAACCCATGAAGGCGATGCCATTGGTGTTGACCAGGATGATATTCGCGTTCTGTCCCGCCGCCTGGCTGAGGATGCCGGCGATCACGCTGGGATCGCTGTCCCAGATGCGATTGAGCGTGGTGAAATTCGCGCCCTGCACCAGATTCTGCGTAGCGAGACTCTCGACCTGTTGGAACTGCACCGAGTGGCCGGGGCTGACATTAAAACTTTCCCAATTGAGAATAGCCTTGTCGCCCACCTGGTTTACCAGACCCTGATGGCCCTGGCCGTGATAATTTGCCTGTCCGGCAGTGACGAAATCCGGTATCCCGCCGCCGCAACTGCCGCCCGCACAGGGCACCGGCAACTCGGCCTGCGCGGATGTACCCAGCAGCAACCCTGTCAGCAGCAGTGCCGTACCGCTTGCCGCCTTGCCATGGCTGCGTATCGTTTCCGCCGCGGGAACCAGCATGCCCAAGGTAGTATTGAAAATTAGCCTGTATAGTTTGCGATTCATTTTGTCTCCCCCGCTTCCCTTGCAATCCGGTCGAGCACCTTGCTACGCTGTCCGATCTGTGACTCGCGCGATTACGTCAGTTTTTCTCAAAATATTTCGATAC
>JBKJYB010000231.1:0-2806 GCA_046716045.1 Nitrosospira sp. | reverse complement strand
AGGCGTCACTCGCCAGACGCTGTATCGGCACATAGGGCCAGATGGTTCATTGCGCAGAGACGGGCTGACGGTGATGGCGCGATAAACTATACTTAGTTTCAAACAGTTAAAGATTCCGCGGGTTTGGGCTTAGAACCCCATAACGGCACAGGAATATCGAAGGATCAAAATCTATCAGGAGCATTGCTCATGAAAGCACTCGTATACCATGGTGCAGGTAAACGTGAACTGGAAGACATGCCAAAGCCCGTCATCAAGACCGCTACTGATGCCATTGTCAGAATATCGAAGACGACCATTTGTGGAACGGATTTGCATATTCTGAACGGTGACGTTCCTACAGTCACACAAGGCAGGATTCTGGGCCATGAGGGTATTGGAATCATTGAGCAGGTAGGGGCGAACGTTTCCAACTTCAGTATTGGCGATCATGTCCTGATTTCATGCATCACATCATGCGGGAAATGCATCAACTGCAAGAAAGGAATGTACTCGCATTGCGAAAACGGCGGCGGCTGGATATTGGGGAACCTAATTGATGGTACGCAAGCTGAGTATGTCCGAATCCCGTTTGCGGACAATAGTCTGTATGCGGTTCCCCCTGGGATTGACGAAGAAGCACTTGTTATGTTGAGTGATATTTTGCCGACCGGCTTTGAGTGCGGTGTCGTCAACGGACAGGTCAAGCCCGGCGATACAGTAGCAATTGTCGGTAGCGGACCTATTGGGCTGGCCACATTGTTGACGGCCCAGTTCTATTCACCCGCGGAAATTATTATGGTGGATATTGATGACAACCGCCTGGAGGTTTCGAAAAAACTGGGGGCGACCCAAGTCATCAACAATAACGATGGCAAAGCAGTCGAGAAGGTGCTGGCATTGACCGGCAATAAAGGTGTGGACGTTGCGGTAGAAGCGATAGGAACACCAACCGGTTTCGATATTTGCCAGGCCATCGTCACAGCGGGTGGTCATATCGCCAATATTGGCGTACATGGCAAGCCGGTCCAATTGAATCTAGACAAACTGTGGTCACAAAATATTATGCTCACAACACGTCTCGTCGATACCGTGACAACACCGATGCTGATGAAAACCGTAGCGTCAGGCAAAATCGAGCCGAGACAACTGATTACACACCATTTCAAGTTAGATCATATTATGCAAGCCTATGATGCGTTTAGTAATGCGATGAAGGAACGCGCGCTGAAAGTAATAATCACGAATGATTAACAGCGAAATAGGAGTAGTTGCAGCGGCTTGCTTACTTTCAGGATACCGTGATTTTCTTCGCAAGCTTCAATGGTGAAGCCAAGGCGGTTCATGAGTTTGAGCATATTGATACATTGCTTTCTGGGGTGCGCCTGCACATTTAATGAGCACCGGAATCTCAACGATCATTTCTCCGTCCTTCTTTCCCGATTTTGAAGGCGGATTATTCTTGTCCGCGGGCATTGACGTGGCTCTGGTTTTATCAGTGGATTGCTGGGCGTAAACATTCCCCGGCGCGACGCATACAGCAAGCATCACGGGGGTGGCAACTAGGAAATTACAGGAGTCTTTTATCAGAATACTCATGTTTAGCTCCTTGGAAATTATTGAAAGGCTTTTACTCATCTACATCGTATTTCAGAAACAGAGTCCCGGTGCGGTAAGGAGACCCTCTAGGAATAGCATTGGAATCAGCCTACCTGAAAGTTATGCATCATGCCCCGATCCTCATGCTCCAGATTGTGGCAGGGATAAAGAAACAGCCGGGGGTAGTCTTCGAACGGCTTGATGATGTCGATCTCTCGCTAGGCATGACCAATACCGAGTCTTTCCAACCACTGTTAATGAAGCCGCCCCGGACCGTGGCATAGCTGGCTGTTATCCTGATCCGTCAAGGTGCGCGAAACCACTCGGAACTGAAATATTGCCGAATAAAGGGAAGCGCCGAATAATGTTTGCCATGATATTGCTCCTTTATGAAGTGAAGAAATTTCCTTGACTATCGCTATTGCACTCAACTGCAGTCGGCCGGTGGTTTTCCCCCTGCATGCTGGTCCGAATTTCCTTGTATTTCTCTATCTTCAGCTGCGCGGCCAAGATTGCTGCAACAATTCAACTGGGCGTCCATGTCCGCCTGGAGCAGGCTGGCTTTCGCAGCACTGAGGCATCCACTGCATTTGCAGGCATGCTTGACCATGAAGCCGCACTACAGCAGCGCACTCATGGCAGGCAGCAATTTCCCAATCCTGCCTGCTGTAATCAAACGAGTGCAATTGATGGCGAAGCGCACCCCGGTCAATTGCTGTGTGGGTCTTCGCCAATCTGCTATGACTCATCGTAGGTATTTCCATTTTTGTTAATTCAGAATTTGCCTGCATTCTCCTGCCCCTCCGGCGTCATTTAGTTGTGGGGATATCTGGGTGTTCATGTTCTGACATCGCTTGCCACTACTTTTCACTACTTCACGACTGGGAGGTCAGAACTTCTGCCAAGATTGCCGCGACACTGTTAATCATTTTCTCGCTCAATGCTAGCTATTCGATATCTCGAGTTTCTTATCCTTTTCATCATAGACACAATACAAAGGAAAATCTTGACGAATATCAGGTTCTGTGTAGTTATTCCAGAAAACAAGCCTTGCTTACGCAAATTTTCATCAGCGGCTGTGCTAAAGGGGAATGGAGCGCATAAGAAAGCATTCGTATATCATGGTGCAGGTAAACGTGAATTGGAAACATACCAAAGCCCTCCATCGAGACTACAGCTGATGCATTGTCCACTCTTGAAGAGAGCTAACTCACAACATTGCAACCTA
>JBKJYB010000230.1:0-5913 GCA_046716045.1 Nitrosospira sp. | reverse complement strand
AACGGGCAGTCGAACAGGATCAGCGCATATTGGCCGGCATGACCGACAGCCTGCGGCACGATGTTAAGGAGATGCAGTTACTGCCCTTCTCCTCGTTGCTGGATATTCTCCCACGATTGGCCCGCGAGTTGGCCCGCGAGCAGGGCAAGAGCGTAGATCTGATGATTCAAGGCGGCGAGATAGAAATTGATCGGCATATTCTGGAGGAGATGAAAGATCCGCTTATCCACCTTGTGCGTAATTGCATTGATCACGGTATCGAACAACCGGCAGTACGCTCAGGCAAGGGCAAGCCGCCGCATGGAACGATCACCCTGTCATGCTCACAGAAGGACGGGGACATGGCCGAGGTACTTGTGGCCGATGATGGTGCGGGCATCGATGTCCCTATGATAAAAGCCGCAGCGCATAAGCTCGGTGTTATTTCCGCCGAAGAGGTGAAACAGCTCGGTGAACCGGAATCGGTGGCACTCGCTTTTCAATCCGGTGTGACCACCAGCCCCATCATCACTGATATCTCCGGGCGCGGACTCGGGCTTGCGATTGTACGTGAAAAGGTCGAACGCTTAGGTGGCAACATCTTGGTTAAGTCAAACCCTGACGACGGAACTGCCTTCCATCTCTTCCTGCCGCTAACGCTGGCAAATTTCCGTGGCGTCCTCGTTCGTGCTGGCAGGCAGCTTTTCGTCATTCCCTCGACTAGTGTTGAACGGGTGGTTCGGATCGCCAATAAAGAAATCCAGACGGTGGAAAACCGTGAAACGATCCTGGTGGATGAACAGCCGGTTTCTCTGGTCTGGTTAAGCGATGTACTGGAATTGCCACGTCATGTTATAGCGGCTGAACCGGCGGGCAGTACGAGCAATGCGCCAGCTGTAGTTCTTGGCTCGGGCCTCGCACGCGTCGCATTTTTGGTGGAAGAGATTCTTGGTGAACAGGAGGTGCTTGTCAAAACACTTGCCCGGCCATTGACGCGAGTACGCAATGTCGCGGGGGCGACCGTGCTGGGAACCGGACGGGTAGTGCCTGTGCTCAATGTAGCTGATCTGCTGAAATCGGCCACGAAGCGCCCCGCTGGGGCGCTCACCTCTGTGCACCAGCTATCAGCCGAAAAGCATGAAAATGCGAGAAAACTGTCCATCCTGGTGGTGGAGGATTCCATCACCTCGCGGACACTGCTCAAAAATATCCTGGAGTCAGCGGGCTATCGTGTCAGTACGGCCGTGGATGGGGTCGACGGCTACACTACGCTCAAAACGGGGGCATTCGATCTGGTCGTCTCCGATGTTGAAATGCCGCGTATGGACGGTTTTGGTCTCACCGCCAAAATACGTACCGACAAGCAATTTACAGGGCTGCCGGTAGTGCTGGTGACAGCATTGGAATCTCGCGATCACCGCGAGCGCGGGATTGATGCGGGTGCCAATGCTTATATCGTGAAGAGCAGCTTCGATCAGAGCAATCTGCTGGAGATCGTCCAGCGTCTTATCGGCATCCCGTAATGAATTCCTTCCCCATGATCTTAAAGCCGGCGGCCGACCGATGATTTTGTATTCAATACCATGATCTATAAGTACTTTTTTTATCACTTGATGCTCATCTTTCTGGTGAGCTCACTACAACCGCCGGATTTAGGATGATCAACGTCCTGGTAGTGGAAGACTCACCCGTCGTGCGTGAATTCCTTATTCACATTCTCAGCTCGGACCCTGATATTACGGTTATTGCAACGGCATGTGACGGCGAGGAAGCGCTTGACCTTGTACGACGCCATCGTCCCGACGTAATCACCATGGACATCCATATGCCGAAACTGAACGGACTGGAAACTACACGTCTCATCATGGAAACGAATCCCACTCCAATTGTCATCGTCAGCGGTAGCGAGAATACTCATGAGGTCGTGACGACATTCGATGCGATGGATGCCGGCGCATTGGCGGTGCTGCGCCGCCCGGCTGGTATTGGCCATATAGATCATCAGGCCATGGCTCGGGATATGGTACAAACAATAAAGCTGATGTCGGAAGTCAAGGTGGTGCGGCGCTGGTCGCACATGCGAAGCGCGGCACCTGCTTTGCGTCCGGCTAACATGGGTCTGATTCGTGAATCGGCTCAAGTCAGAGTTGTTGCCATGGGAGCCTCGCCCGGTGGCCCATCTGCGATCGAAGCTATCCTAACGGCACTTTCAAAGAATTTTCCTGTACCAATCCTCATCGTCCAGCACATGGCGGCAGGTTTCGTAAGGGGATTCGTCCAGTGGCTGGCGAGCTCATCCAGTCTGCCTGTTCATGTTGCCACTCATGGCGAGCTCCCGCTGCCCGGCCACGTCTACATAGCGCCCGACGAATACCAAATGAAGGTAGAACGCGGAGGAAGGATTGCCTTGACGAAGGACGAACTGGAGAATGGCTTAAGGCCTTCGGTTTCCTATCTTTTCCGCGCGGTCGCCGAGGTCTACGGCTGCGATGCTGTCGCCGGATTGCTGACAGGGATGGGTCGTGATGGCGCCAACGAATTGCGGCTGCTAAAGGAATTGGGTGCGGTTACTTTCGCCCAGGACAGGGACAGCTCTGTCGTAAACGGCATGCCGGGCGAGGCTATCAAGCTGGACGCGGCAATGCTCGTACTGCCGCTGGAGAAAATCGCCGCGGCGCTAACGAATCTAGTGAACCATCAAGGAAAACATTTGAGCGTGATCGATGACATCAAAAAAATTTAACACCAGTAACGTCGAGATCCTCCTCGCGGAAGACAGCCCAACCCAGGCGGAAAGACTACGATACTTGCTGGAGGAACACGGCTATACGGTCATGGCCGTGCCCAACGGCAAAGAGGCCCTCGCGGCGGCTCGGCGGCAAAAGCCGACGTTGATTATCAGTGATGTAATGATGCCCGAGATGGATGGGTTTATGCTATGCGGCGAAATCAAGCGCGATGAGCAACTGAAGGACATCCCCATGATTCTTCTTACTTCGCTCTCGGATATCCGGAACATAATGAAGGGACTGGAATGCGGCGCCGACAATTTCATCCGCAAGCCGTATGAAGATCAATATCTGCTCGCCCGCATCGACTACCTGCTGATAAACCATGAGCTGCGCAAGAACCAGAAGATGCAGATGGGAATGGAGATCTATCTCGGTGGACAAAAACATTTCATCACTGCCGAACGCCAGCAAATCGTCGATCTGCTGATTTCGATCTATGAGGATGCGGTCCACATCAACAAGGAACTCCATGAACGGCAACTTGAACTGGCACACTCGAATCACTTGCTTAACGGACTTTACCGGATTGCGGAAGGCCTGAACCAGGCGGTAAGCGAGCGCGAGGTATGTGAGAAAGCACTTGAGTATGCGATGGAACTGCCCGGGGTCGAAGCGGGATGGCTTTACCTTTGGGATAATAACAACTTCCGGGTGGCGGCTGTGCGTAACGTTCCGGCCTCATTGCTGGTTGCAGAGACGATGGAGGAGCTGTGTGAATGCCAACGCCTTTTTCTCGCTGGAGATCTAGGTCATGCTATCAATATTGGCCAATGCACGCAGCTTATGCGGGTTGGAAACGATACGCCGAGCCTTCGCCACCATGCCAGCGTGCCGTTACGGATCAATAATCAGAACCGCGGCATCATGAATCTGATGGGGACGAAACAAGACCTGTTCAAGGACAATGAACTGGAAACGTTTTACGGAGTTGGGCACCAGGTAAGTATCGCGCTGGAACGCGCCCGGTTGCATGAACACATGGAACAACTGGTGGAGCAGCGTACGACAGCGCTCACCGCGGAAATCTCCCGGCGTAAGGAATATGAGGCCAGAATTGTCCGGCTCAATCGGATTTACAGCGTATTGAGCGGCATCAATACCACCATCGTGCGCGTCCGTGAAAGACAAGAGCTTTTCGACAAGGCGTGCCGCATCGCAGTGGACCACGGTCAGTTTTTGTTTACCTGGATCGGAATATTCGAAGCCGATACACAGAATATCATACCCATGGCAAAGGCTGGTCGTGACGACGGCTATCTGTCACAGATCAATCTGATTAATGTTATTGATTCTCCCGGAAATTCCTGGTTGATAGCGGAGGCGATCAAATGGGTCAAACCGGCTATTTGCAATGATCTTACCCTTATCACCCATGAGGACATGCGCACCTGGCATGCCGCAGCGTTAAACCGGGGCTATCATTCCAAGGTGGTGCTGCCACTCGTCGTGGATAGCCATCTAGCCGGTATATTCGTACTCTATGCACCGGAAACAGGGTGCTTCGACGAGGAGGAAATGGCCTTGTTGACCGAGATGGCGGGCGATATTTCATTTGCCATGGATCACCTGAAAAAAGAGGAACGTATCAACTACCTTGCGTTCTTCGATGCCGTAACCGATCTGCCGAACCGTGCGTTGTTTGTGGACCGGGTCGATCAGCGAATCAGCACCATACATCACGATCACGAGATACTTTCGGTAATTATTCTCGACCTCGAACGGTTCAGCAGTATTAATGAGTCTCTCGGCCATCAGGCCGGAGACAGTCTCCTGCGTCAACTGGCAAAACGCCTGAAGCAGCTGCTTTATGAAACAGACATTCTGGCCCATCTTTCGGCGGATTACTTTGCCATCGCCATAAAGCACGGAGAAGAAAGCACAGGCATTGTCCATGTTCTGGAAAAAGTTCTGTCCGGAATCCAGGATCAACCTTTCCTGATTGGCGCACACGAGTTACGCGTTTCCGCCAGAGCGGGGACATCGTCTTATCCCGCCGACGGCCGGGATACGGATACCCTTTTGCGGAACGCTGAAACAGCGCTGAAAAAGGCCAAATTCTCTCACGACAAGCACCTCTTCTACGCTCCTGAATTCAATGCTCGGGTCACCGAGAAGCTGAAGCTTGAGACCAAGTTGCGCCGGGCAATTGAGGAGGAACAGCTCGTGCTGCACTATCAGCCGAAAATTGATCTGGAAAGCGGACAAATCAGCGGGCTTGAGGCATTGATGCGCTGGAAGGACCCGGACAACGGCCTTGTCCCGCCGCTGAGCTTTATTCCCCTGCTCGAAGAAACCAGGATGATACTCGAGGCGGGACGGTGGGCATTGGGCAAAGCGATATCGGATTCCAAGAAATGGCAGGCCATGGGGCTCAATCCACCCAAGGTTGCCGTCAATGTCTCACCAATACAATTACGGCAGAAAGATTTTGTCAGCATGGTAGCGAGTGTGATAAACGACGCCAAGAACGTGACAATCGGGTTGGAACTTGAGATTACCGAGAGCGTAATCATGCAGGACATAGAAACCAACATCCAAAAACTCAGGATCATTCGTGATATGGGTGTCGAGGTCGCGATAGACGATTTCGGTACCGGCTATTCCTCGCTCAGTTATATCGCCAAATTGCCCGTCAACGTCTTGAAGATTGACCGCGCTTTCATTATCAACATGACCAGCAACCCCGACGATCTGAGCATCGTTTCCGCCATCATTTCTCTGGCGCATTCCCTGAATCTGCGGGTAATCGCGGAAGGCGTGGAAACCAGCGAGCAGGCGCAGCTTTTACGGGCGCTCAAATGCAACGAGATTCAAGGATATTTGTTCAGTCCTGGCGTTCCCGCAGAAAAAGTCGAAGAATTTCTACGTCAGAAAAAATTTCTCCCCGGGTTAGTATAGGTAGTCAGATATAGCGCTAAAGCCTGTCAAGCTGCCAGCCGTTCTTAAAACTCCTGGCATCGCCACAGAAGGAACCAGCGCACTGGCAATGATGGGGCAATTCCAAGAAACATTGACTTTTTCGTCATGAGACCTAAACTGGATTTATATTTTTTATTATATTCATACTGACACTGGCCGGGAACATCGTTATATATTTTGGTGAAGAGGAGCGGAAGGCGAACCTCCAACCACTGCGTCTTGT
>JBKJYB010000229.1:0-4678 GCA_046716045.1 Nitrosospira sp. | reverse complement strand
CAGCGGTTGATTATTTAGGGTCTCAGTAATATCGTCACGTAACAGATTCAAATTAGTAAACCAGGAACAGAACATTAAAAATGGTTAGATTGGTGTCAGGCAAGGCGTGAAGAGGCGCATAGTTATTCATATGCAACGATGAGCAACGCAGCATGGCGACAATCTAACCATTTTTAATTAGCCCGGTTTGCCGTCAGCTCGCGGCCGCCAATAAAGCGGCGCATAGCGGCCGGCCCAGAGGGTGAAACAGATTAGCCAGGTCAGCCCCGCCAGCAGATACAAGCCCGGGGCCATGCTGCTGGCGGCGGGCAAGATATCCGGAAGTATCCGGAATAAAGTGGCGGCCTGAAACCCGATAAACAGCAGCCAACTGAGTTTGTCCAGCACCAGTGGATGTCCCGAATGTCCGAGCGTGACGCGCGAAGCCATGCCCAGCACCATGCTGGCGAAATACCCGATTGCAAGCGCATGCAACGGTGCGAGGCCGAATATCAATAACTTTCCCCCGCTCAGTAAAAATACCAGGCTTTGCGTACCGTACAGCAGCATCGACAGCCCCAGCCAGGCAAATGCGATATGCAGCACCGCCAAGAGATGGACACGAAAACTGCGCAGCAATCCCCAGGTAAAAGATAGATACACGGCGCTTGCGGCCAGCGGTAGGTCAAACAGCCACAGGTAGGGGAACGCCATTTTCCATAGCTGCAATATGCCGTGACCCGCGGAACAGGCAAGCATCAGCCAGAGTACCCAGTACGGTCTGATCAGCACATAATTCTCAAGTACCCGGCTAGAAAAAAATGGAATCATACGGTGGCTGACTGTCATGACGATCGGCAGCAGGAAAAACCAGATACCGGCGCTGCGGGAAAAATCCAGCAGCGACGCGTTTTCTGTCAACAACCACAGCAGATAAGCGGCTATGCCCAGCCAGCCGCATACCAGCGCCACACTGGCGGCGATCGCGTGACGCCTGTCCTGATTCTTTACTCTGAACAGAACGCGCAGCAGCGCATAAACCGCTATACTGAATCCCACCAGCAGCATCGCGACACCTGCGGCTACAATCAGTTTACCGGCCGCCAAACCGAGATAAAAAAGCACGATGCCACCTGCCATCAGCAAGCTGGAGGCGGTAAAGTGCCGCGGCTGAATTTTTTCTCCATTCATCCAGCTGGGGAAGGTGGTGAACAGAAAACCCAGGATAAAGAATGAGAAAAAACCATAGATCATCAGAAAGGCATGTGCCCAGATCGGAGCTATGCTCCATGCTGACGCGGTGCCCGCAATGCCGTAGCGTCCGGCGAGATCGGCTACCCACCACAATAGTGTCAGCACCCCTTGCAGCGCACCGGCCAGAAACATACCGCGATGGGGCGCGACGGAGAGATGGTGCCAATTCGATGCGTGGTCTGTCATCCTAAATCCGGTAGTTGTAGCGAACTCACTAAAAAATTAAAGGTCAAGTAGTGTATAAAATCTTTATAGATCATAAGGCTAAACTAAAAAAATGAGCGGTCAACTGCCGGATTCAGGATCAAATTTTTGCGGAACCCGGAGTAAGGCGGTTATTTTACTGGATAGAAATTTTTTGCCGCATGAATAAAGCATTTATCAAAGAGCCTGAATCGATCGACGGCCTGGGTGAAGACGAAGTCGTCGCCCCTTTGCCTCCTTTACCCGCAGGTAGCAAAAACTACATCACACCGGGGGGCCATGCGCGGTTGATGGACGAGTTTTTATGGCTGATGAACAAGGAGCGTCCTCAAGTGACAGCGACGGTGTCATGGGCCGCCGGGAATGGCGACCGTTCGGAGAATGGCGATTATATCTACGGCAAGAAGCGCCTGCGCGAGATCGACCGGCGCATTCGCTTTCTTACCAAGCGACTGGATATGTCCGAAGTCGTGGACCCCGCCGCGCCGAGGGAAGATGCGGAGCGAATTTTCTTCGGTGCCACGGTCACATTCGCCAATCAGAAAGGCGAAGAAAAAACGGTATCAATCGTGGGCGTTGACGAGATTGATACCTCAAAGGGCTATATAAGCTGGATTTCACCGATGGCGCGCGCGCTGATCAAGGCGCAGGAAGGCGATGTGGTGACGCTGCATGCGCCGGGCGGGGTTGAAGAACTGGAAGTTCTGGACGTTAAATACCAGATAATTCCAATGGAATTATTCGGGCAACCGGCTGATGCGGGAAATGGGCGGATGTAGAAATGTGGGGCGTAATAAGCGAAGCGCATTGCGCCGTACAAGAATCCATGAAATGCCGCGACTATTGCCAGGTTTAATTGTCGTTACATCAGACATGTGTGCAGCACGCCTTCTTTTTCATCATCGGCTTCAACATCAGGGTAACAATATGCCGATTAGAATTTAATGGGCATTTCATACGGCGCAATGCGCTTCGCTTATTGCCGCCCTACTTTTTATATTTGTTGGCAGGTATTGCAGATTTTGCCCGCAACGTGTTCTGTGAGGGAATCATTCAGATATACCCTTGATTGACGATGAAATCTCTCACTTCCCGCGATAATCCATTCTTCAGACAACTCATCAAGCTGGAAGATTCCGTCCGGCAGCGTAGAGCAGTTGGCCTGACGCTGCTTGACGGTATTCATCTGATCAGCGCTTATCGTCTTGCGCTAGGTCCGCCGAAAACGCTTATCGTGAGCGAATCGGGTTGCGAGAATATGGAGATAAAACGTTTGCTGGCGGAGCAGGAAGCGGACGTGGACATGGTTGTGCTGAGCGATGTATTGTTCCGTGAGGTCTCCCCGGTAAAAACACCCACCGGCATCATGGCGCTGATATCCATTCCTCCCGCCGCAACTATATCCGTGCATAAGGATGGGAAGGGTGAAAGGGGCGAACCCTTTTGCGTGCTGCTCGAAGCCATACAAGACCCCGGAAATTTGGGTTCCATCCTGCGTTCCGCCGCCGCCGCGGGCGCAAGCGACGTCTATCTCTCTGATGGTTGCGCCGATGCCTGGTCACCCAAAACGCTGCGTGCCGCCATGGGTGCACATTTTCTGCTGCGCATACACGAACGGTCCGATCTGGCCGAAGTGGCGCGGGCGTTCAACGGCAAGGTCATTGCAACCGTTCTGGAAGCAAAATTGAGTCTGTATCAGATCCGGTTAACTGGCCCGATCGCGTTCGTATTCGGCAATGAGGGAATGGGGCTGTCGGAAGTGGTGCTGCAAGCCACCAGCGAACAAATCAGCATCCCTATGCCGGGCGGCACGGAATCATTGAATGCGGCTGCTGCGGCGGCGGTATGTTTTTTTGAGAGGGTGAGGCAGATCGAAAAACTCTGAATCATTCTATCTAAAAAATGCTGGAAAGGGCTCGTATATAGTATAGGTTACGCAACCCATTATGTTAAAAGGATCGAGATATGACCGTCACCAAGTCGTTGATCTGCCCAACATGTAACAGAAAGGTCGCTACGCCCTATTGTCCGGCATGTGGTGAGCGTCCCCTTAACGCGCACGATCTCACGCTTCGTGGCCTTTTCGATCAACTGTTCCACGCCTTGAGCAACATCGATAGTCGTCTCATTCGCAGCTTTCGAACTCTGGTGAGCCGTCCGGGTCTGCTAACCCTGGCGTATGTGCGGGGGCAGCGAATCCCATACACAGGGCCGTTTCAATTATTTCTCATCGCCAACGTACTCTTCTTTGCGATGCAATCATTGACGAACACAAATATCGTCTCGTCGAAGCTCGGCTCCCACCTTCACAATCAGGATTGGAGTGTGCTCGCGCAGCGGTTGGTATCGCATCGTGTGGAGGCTATGCAGACGACCTTGGATCTCTACGCCCCCATTTTCAATCAAGCCGTAGTGGTGAATGCCAAGTCGCTCATTATCCTGATGGTCGTACCTTTTGCCCTCCTGCTGCCGATCATGTTTTATCGGGCGCGGCAGCCATTCGTCGCCCATATAGTGTTTTCGCTCCACCTCTATGCGTTCCTGCTCGTGCTGTTCTGCGTTTCATTGGCGGTAGCGGCGGTTGACGTGATGTTCGGCGGTGCCGGACTGGATTCCGCTCGCATGGATAATATTTTGTCGGTTTTCAACCTGGCAGCGTGCACAACGTATCTATACATTGCGACGGGCAGGGTCTACGGCGCAGGGCGCATGATTCGGGTCATCAAGGTTGCGGTGCTCGCCCCGGCCGTAGCCAGTATCCTGTTGGGCTATCGATTCACGGTTTTCCTGATCACTTTGTACAGCACGTAGGAGGAAAGGAATGTAACAGGGGTGGGCACGCCTTTGTGCTCTTTATGACTGTAACGCACGTAGGGCGAGGCGGGACGCACCCTACTGTTTACTTCAGCCCCCCACCTGATCCAGCCAGTATTCCAGCCCTTGGGCATTTAGTCCGACATCCAGGCTTAACAGATCAAGAATTTCTTCCTGCGGCAGTTTGCAGCCATGCGCAATGATCCGCTGCAACAATAGCGTTCCAAGTTCTTCCACCAGCGCCGCATGCCTGTCGGGGACGTTGCGCAACTTCCTGGCTATCGTCACATGGGCATCGATCAGATCATGCATCTCCCCGGCGTGGCGCGGCAAGTGGCCGATGCGGCTGTAGTGGGTCAGAAAGGCATAGGCTGGATCGTAACTCATGATGCGGTCGAGCGAGGCATGGGCTGCCACGGGGTCGAAC
>JBKJYB010000228.1:0-9643 GCA_046716045.1 Nitrosospira sp. | reverse complement strand
ACCCAGCCATCCTTGCAAATTGGCAAGCGCGATGTCGGCCAGGGCTTGTATCCAGTCGTCGCGTTCATTGAGGCAGGGGATGTAATGAAACTCGTGACCGCCAGCCTGGATGAAAATGGCCTTGCCTTCCATGGCGATCTCTTCCAGGGTTTCAAGGCAGTCGGAAACGAAGCCGGGACAGACGACATCCACGCGCCGGATGTTTTGTTTGCCGAGTTGTTCCAGCGTAGGCGCAGTGTATGGTCTTAGCCATTCCGTCCGCCCAAATCGTGACTGAAAACAAATCTGGTATTCATCCGCTTTGAGCTCCAGTGCCTCGGCCAGTAATCGCCCCGTTTTCTGGCATTCGCAGTGGTAGGGGTCGCCTTTGTCCAGGGTGAAGCGTGGTACGCCGTGAAAACTTATCACCAGCTTGTTGGGTTTACCGGCTTTCATCCAGTAATCTTGCACATTCCGCGCCAGCGCGGCAATATAGCCCGGATGGTCGTGATAATGCTTCACGGTGCGTATGGCAGGGGTGTTGCGCATCTTTCCCAGTTGCGCGAAGACCTCGTCGAAGGCTGAGGCGGTACTGCTGGAGGCATACTGGGGGTAGAGCGGCAGCACCAGGATGCGTTCACAACCATCCTGCTTCATCCGCCCTAGCACTTCCGCGATAGAGGGATTTCCAATGCTCATTGCATATTCCACCACCGGCGCGGATTGAATTTGACCCGCCAGGACATTCCGCAGCAGCCGGGTCTGGCGCTCGGTGTGGACTTTCAGCGGCGAGCCCTCCGGCATCCACACTTGTGCATACTTTTCCGCCGATTTTTTTGGCCGGGTGTTGAGTATGATGCCGTTCAGAATCGGCCACCACGCCCACTGAGGAATTTCAATGACTCGTGGATTGCTCAGAAATTGTTTGAGATAAGGCCGTAGCGCTTGGGCGGTAGGGGCATCAGGCGTGCCTAGATTGACCAGTAAAATGCCCGTCTGGCTTTGGATGCCGTGTTCGTAAGCGGGTTCGGGGGAAATCAAGTTATTCCAATCTTCATTAGAAACGATAACGACTTAACTGTATCTCAACTCGACGGATACTGCCCTCGTCGCGTTGTTCGCATTTCTGATGAGAAATAGAGTTGGATAGCGCGCTCAGGAGGCAGGTACCGATCGCTGGTTCAAGACGGAATGGGGGATAATAATTAATGCTGCGACAGCGCACTGGAGAGCAGTCTGGCGGTCGCATCCACAATCGGAATTATACGTTCGTAAGCCATGCGCGTGGGACCGACCACCCCTACGGTACCCACGACTTTTCCGTCTACCTCGTAAGGTGCGGTGACTACGCTGAATTCATCCAGTGTCAACACACCCGATTCGTCGCCGATGAAGATTTGTACCCCTTCCGCCTTGCGGCTGAATTCCAGCAACTGCAGCAACACGGTTTTACGTTCGAACAGATCAAACAGTTTCTTCAGGCTCGTCATGTTGCTAGCTAAATCATGCACATCAAGCAGCTTGCGTTCACCCGCGACGACCACTGCTTCGCTGTTTGCCTGGATTGCCTCATTACCCAGTTCAATAGCTGCGGTCATGAGGTTGGTCATATCGTGGCGCAATTGTTTCAATTCGCTTTGAAGGCGAACGCGGATTTCATCAAAGGCGCAACCGGCGTAATTCTGATTAATGAAATTGGCCGCCTCAATCAACTCAGTCTGGCTGTAGGGTCTGTCGGTGAAAAGCACGCGATTCTGAACATCGCCCTCCGGCGTGACGATAATAAGTAGAATGCGCTTCTCCGACAAGGCCATGAACTCGATATAGCGAAATATCGCACTGCTACGCTTGGGAGTTACCACCACGCCGGCGAAACGTGTCAATTCTGACAGCAACTGCGAAGCGGAATTGATCAGCCGTGAAGGATGGTCCGGATACAACTGGTCTTCAAGCTGGTGGATTTCGATAACGTCCAGGGGCTTGACCACCAGCAGCGTATCTACAAAGAAACGGTAGCCCCGATGAGTCGGTACACGTCCGGCAGAAGTATGGGGACTGGCGACAAAACCCATTTCCTCAAGGTCAGCCATCACGTTGCGTATGGTAGCGGCGCTCAGATCCAGGCCGGAAAATTTGGAAAGCGAACGGGAACCTACCGGCTGGCCTTCGCTGATATACCGTTCGACCAGGGTCTTAAGTAGAATTTTGGCGCGCTGATTGAGCATTTTATTATTTTACACCAGGATTCAGTCTTCCGGCTGGATTCAGTCTAGCAGACACTGGCGATAACCAACATGGATGAGCCCTCGCGACATTCACCCCGAATATTTCGGTAAATGACACACCGTCTTTGTTATCTGACCGGTAACGAAAAATTCTGTTCAGGTAGCAGCCTGTCGGACTTGAAGGAAATCGGCTGCAAAAGTGTCTGGCCGGGCCATATTCCGCCGCTTTTTCGACCAATAGAATGACTATTGGCCTTCAAAATCGTCAAAATCTGTCCTCGCCCAGTCACTTTTTCGCTTCGATTCTTCAGGTCCGACAGGCTGTTAGGTAACATGAATCCACAGAGCTTTCACTTTGATGCCGTTATACTCCTTATTCAAAAAATTTACCTTTCCTTAGAACTTGACGGGCTAATCGTGCAAATTTATAACACCGCGGTTGGAATCTTTTGTCACCCGAAGCCCAATATGGTTTAATCTTGAAAACGGTTTTTCATAACAAAGAGCCGGTTTCCAGCGGCTCAATAGGTCTCCCAGTTTAAATCCACCAATGAGTTCTCCGTTCAAAACAATAGCGCTGATCGGCAAGCACAAGAATCCCGAAGTTGTGGCTCCATTGCTGCGCCTGGGCAGATATCTGGAAAGTCGTGATGTGGAAGTATTGCTGGATTGCCTTACTGCTGCCAGTGTGGCAGAAAACGAATATCCCGCCGTGACGATGGAAGAGATCGGTGCACGCGCTGATTTGGCTATCGTGCTGGGTGGAGACGGCACCATGCTCAATATTGCACGGAAGCTCGCGCCTTTCAACGTGCCATTGGTCGGCATCAATCAGGGCAGACTCGGATTCCTTACGGATCTTTCCATCGATTCCATGGTGGAGACGCTTGGCGCCATGCTCGATGGCCAGTATGTCATGGAGCGGCGCATGCTGCTATATGTTGAAGTCATGCGCGATAACACCGGCACATTCAGCGCCTTGGCATTGAATGATGTAGCGGTGAACCGGGGAATTGGCGGCAACATGATTGAGTTCGAGGTGCGTATCAATGGTGAATACGTCTACTCGCTGCGTTCCGATGGCCTGATTGTAGCCACCCCTACCGGCTCTACCGCTTATGCATTGTCGGCGGGCGGTCCGATCCTTCATCCCAGCCTGGATTTGATCGCGCTGGTGCCTGTCAGTCCGCACACGCTGAGCAATCGTCCCATCGTGGTGGAACCTGATGCCATCGTGGAAATCCTGATGCATCGCACCGCGATTGCTCGTGTTCACTCCGACAGCCATTCCCATTTCGACCTGCAGGAACATGACAGGGTTGTGGTGCAGCGCTCCCCACACGAGGCAACGTTGCTGCATTCTTCGGACCATAGCTATTACCGCATGCTACGCGAGAAGCTTGGCTGGAGCGGCTTACCGAGAAATCCGGTATGAATCTTTTATCATGCTAAAGTTTCTGAGTATTCGGGATTTTGTTATTGTCGACTGCATGGAATTGGAGTTCGTTTCCGGTTTTACCGTGCTTACAGGCGAAACCGGCGCGGGAAAATCCATTCTGATTGATGCGCTTTCACTCGTCCTGGGCGAACGCGGCGACCCTAGTGAGGTGCGCAATGGCTGCGAGCGTGCCGAAATCAGCGCGGAGTTCGACGTTAGAGAATTGCCAGCGCTGGAAGGCTGGTTGCGCGAGAATGGATTGGAAAGTAATGATGATAGCGGCATATGTCTGATGCGCAGGATAGTGGATATTGGCGGGCGGTCACGCGGTTTCATCAATGGGTACTCCGCCACCTTGCAGCAGCTACGCGCAGCAGGAGAACAACTGGTGGATATCCACGGCCAGCATGCGCATCAGTCCATGTTGCGCAGCGATGCGCAACGCGATCTGCTTGATGCATTTTCAGGCAGCCATGAATTGGCGCGAAGTGTAACAGAAGTTTTTCGCCGTTGGCAGGGCTTGCAGCAGCGGCGTCTGGCCTGGGAGCAGAACGTCGCCGCCTTCATGCAGGAGCGCGAGCAACTGGAGTGGCAAGTAAATGAAATCACCACATTGAATTTTTCACTTGATGAATGGCAGACGCTGCAAGCCGATCACAGCCGTCTGTCGCATGCGGCAAGCTTACTCGAAGCGGCGCAGATGGGGCTGGAAGCTCTATCGGAAGGAGAATCGGCCTCGCTCGTGCAAATCAACTCGGTTATTTCGCGCCTGCATAACTTGCTTGATTGCGACACTGATCTTAAAACTGTGCTTGATTTGCTGGAATCCGCCCAGATTCAGTTGCAGGAAGGCGTGTACGAATTGGGGCGTTATCAGCAGCGCCTCGATCTTGACCCGCAACGTTTGCAGGAAATGGAGGAACGGTTATCGGCGATTCACGCTACCGTCAGAAAATATCGTGTTACCCCTGCCGAATTGCCGGATCTGTTAAGAACAGTGACCGAGCGGTTGGAAGAACTCAGCCAGGGGGACGACGGCGAGATGCTGGCGAGGGAAGGGGCGGCAGCCTGGGACGAATATTTCAGGCTTGCAAAAAAATTGAGTGACGCGAGGGAAAAAGCGGCCATAACGCTTGCGCAGCAAGTTACCGCCGCAATGCAAACCCTGGCGATGGCGGGTGGAGAGTTTTCGGTGGCGTTAACACCGCTCGAACAAGGTAATGCACACGGTATGGAGCAAATCGAATTTCAGGTTTCAGCTCATCAGGGCCTGCCGCTACGGTCCTTGGCAAAAGTCGCGTCCGGTGGCGAACTATCGCGGATCAGCCTGGCGATACAGGTCATCACCAGCAAGCTCGGTACGGCACCCACACTCATATTCGACGAAGTGGACGCAGGCATAGGCGGACGCGTGGCGGAGATTGTGGGGGGGCTGCTGAAAAAACTGGGTACCGAACGTCAAGTAATGTGCATCACTCATCTGGCACAAGTCGCATCGGCGGGAGACCACCAATGGCAAGTCACCAAATCGATCGATCCCGCCAATGGAGGGAAAGTATCGAGCCACATCACCGTGCTTAAAAAGCAGGAGCGAGTTGAAGAGATTGCTCGCATGCTAGGTGGCGAGAAGATCACCGAAACTACGCGTAAACACGCGGCTGAAATGTTGCGGGGCGGGCGAGATACAGGGTTGACGATATAGCGGGTCTGGAAACGAAGATTCCTATTCATTATGGAATGCCTCTCAGGCTTTGCAGTAAGAAGGAATCCAGCTGCGTTCAATCATATGATGGGGCAATTTATTGAAGTCGAAAGCGATGCCATCCTCAATCATCTGACCTACATTGAACAATTGTTTGATTTCGGGAATATCATTGAAAAACAGCGTATAAAAAGGTCTGACCAGTGCTTTTGAAACTTTCATACCTAGCGGGCCGATGAAATTTCTTCGTTGTCCCACATGGGCAACTTCATCAATGGTGATTTCATCCAGAAGTTCTTTTAAACGGCCACGGACTTCCGGTTCGTCAACTAATATGTCGTCAAACAGGCGGTTTAGATGACAATAGTAAGTTACACCCATCAATTCGGTTACAAAAGCGGGCGAGTCCATTAGAAATCCCGGGAATTTAGGAAACTGTTCGTAGATTTTTTCCTTGATCGGCCCTAAAGGCACCCACTCCACCCTGTCCAGGCCACATGTCACCAGCATTTCGTTAAACAGGCGTACGTGACAGAATTCTTCGGCCAAATGCACACGGCTGATTTTATCCTCCACCCTGTACGAATTTGCCATATCGGGAACCGAATCCCATGCGCCTTTTATTCCCACCCACTCGTGTCTGGCGAATTTGTACATCCCCGTCAACATCAATGTCATGCGATCGAGGGATTTAGGGTCATCTTGCATTTCAACATAATTTCGATAAAAATCTTCGGGATCGGCCAGTGGTCGCCGCAATTTTACCGGATTATCTTGAAAGTGCTGAAGCCGGGCGCGTTTCTTGGCCAGGTCTTTATCATCTTCAAAGAGCTCTCCGCCATGATGCTGAGTGAATTCCCAGTAATTTTCAAAATTTTCTTTTCTTTGCTGCTTTGTCGCGGGAGTGAAAATGGAACGATATTTGCCTGATTTCATAAACTTCCGCCTTTCTATGGTGTTAGTAAATTAACTTTCCTGCACTTCGCTTGATAGTAAAAACGAACCAGAAGAGTTATGGTTGACAAATATGCTTATGGTATTATAATAAGCCAGGCGCTGATTATGCATATTCAATCTTTATGCTGGACACGAGCCAGAATATATGAGCAAGTTTACTTATATATTATTGCAAAGGAATGTCAGGTAAAGTGCCGTGCTGAGGCTTAACTATTGGTTTTCGGGTGGTCAGCGGGCTGTTTGCTCTGCCAATGCCAGAAACTCCGCTCGCTGAGCGGGGTTCGTCTTTAGATCGCCGAGCATCGAGGACGTGACTGTTTCCTCGCCCGCAACTGCGATCCCTCGCGACTCCATACACATGTGACGACACCGGATTATCACACCGACCGCTTTGGGTTGCAGATGCTCAAGCAGGGATTGCGCAATCTGTTGGGTCAGGCGTTCCTGCACCTGTAGCCGTGCGGCAAAACAGTTGACCAGTCGCGTCAATTTCGATAGCCCAACAATATGCCCGCTCGGAAGATAACCCACGGTTGCATGACCGAAGAAGGGTGCCAGATGGTGCTCACAATGCGAGTAAACCGGTATCTGCCTGACAACAATCAGTTCATCGTAGCATTCACCCCCGTCGGCGAATGTCTTGAGAATCGTGGCCGGGTCCTGCTTATAACCCCGCGTCCAATGTGCCCAGGCGCGGGTAACCCGGTTCGGTGTTTCGGCCAAGCCTTGACGCGTGGGATCTTCGCCAATTGTGCGCAACAGCCGTTGCCAATCGGCTACGCCAAATTCTGAGTTATGTGAAGTGGTCATGGTTACTATGCCTTTGTTCAGATATAAAAATTGTCCAAAGTATCGACAGAGCACTTACTCACATCGGCACCCAAGCCGGTTATCGGGCATATTCAGGTGCTGGCAGGAGAGCTACGCAAATAATTAATAGCGGCGGGGGGATATGGATGATCCCCCTATCTCTCCGTGAGAGGAAGGACGCATTTTGCGATACGTCCATGTCCATAATAGCACAACATAAATGTGTAACTATTCAGTAAGGTAATGTAT
Source organism: Nitrosospira sp. (assembly GCA_046716045.1). GTDB lineage: Bacteria > Pseudomonadota > Gammaproteobacteria > Burkholderiales > Nitrosomonadaceae > Nitrosospira. The sequence goes on along the minus strand of JBKJYB010000228.1, from coordinate 2,283 downwards.
TACCGGAAAGATGGGTCTGGGAGAAAGAAACGTGATAACTTCCTTGAATAAAGGTTAAAAACAAGTATCGTATGTTCTCGACTCAACGGGGCCCCAAAAATTAGTGGCTTTTGGAAAAATTATCGTATTCGGTTTGTTCATCTGTAGTGGTGCCAATGAATTTGCCAGCGGAGAAAGACACATCAGTGAAACATTCTCCGATAGGACGGCAGTAAATGACGGACTAATTATCGGGGATTGGTCTTGACTAGCGAATTCAAGCGTAAGCAGTTGTATCGCTCCAGCAAAGGAATTGCAGAAAATATGAAAATTGCCACATGGAACGTCAACTCCCTCAAAGTCCGCCTTCCACAGGTCCTTGATTGGCTGGCGGCAAATCAGCCCGATGTATTGTGTCTCCAGGAAACCAAGTTGCAAGATGAGAATTTTCCGATAGCGGCAATTACGGCGGCCGGATACCAGACGATTTATGCCGGTCAAAAAACTTATAACGGCGTTGCCTTGCTAAGCAAGCGGCCGGGAAGTGCAATTATCACAGCCATACCTGGTTTCGACGATCCTCAGAAACGTATCCTGTCGGCGATTTACGAAGATGTGCGGATAATTTGTATTTATGTCCCCAACGGGGAAAACGTCGAGTCGGAGAAGTATCAATATAAGCTGAAATGGCTGGCTGCTCTCAATGGCTGGCTACGAGACATGTTAAGCAAACACCAGAAACTGGTGTTGTTGGGTGACTTCAACATCGCGCCGGAAGACTGCGATGTGCATGACCCAAAATTATGGGAAGGACAAGTTCTGTTCAGTCTGCCGGAGCGGGAGGCATTCCGCGCAGTAATTAATCTGGGTCTTCTGGACAGCTTTCGTTTATTCGATCAGCCGGAAAAATCCTATACTTGGTGGGACTATCGCATGATGGCGTTTCGCCGTAATATGGGTTTGCGAATAGACCACATTCTGTTGAGTAATGAGCTTGCGAAACTATGCACCGCATGCGTCATAGATAAGACAACACGCAAGCTCGAGCGGCCTTCTGATCATGCTCCGGTAATGGTGGAACTTAAGATGGAGCTGTAATGCCATTTTTATTTATTCGTACTGGGCGGTTGTTCGTGAGTGGTGAGACGCTCACGCAATAGTGCAGGGTGCGATAAGCCCCATGGAGAGGGCGCGGGAGATTGCCTGCTGGCGGTTGACCACGCCCATTTTCTGCGCCGCGTTCTGGAGATGAAAAGTTACCGTCCGTTCTGAGATGCTGACGATGTTGGCGATCTCCCAACCCGTTTTGCCCTCCGCCGCCCATAGCAGGCACTCCCTTTCACGTTCCGTCAGGCTGATTTTCTTTAGAGGGAGCGGACCCTGGCTAAGTACAATACGTTGCACCGCCTCGTGCAGATAGCAGGTTAACAGTTGAGCCCGGCCCATCATCGCCAAAATGTCATCCTGCGCTTCGCGAGATTCCCGCGAGGTGGCAAGGCTCAGCATTGCAGCTTCCCCACGCCCGCCATGCACTGAGAAACTGGCTCCGCTCACCAGACCGGAATCCTTGGCTTCGCTTCTTACTCTGGCTTCCTTGCGTCCCTTGAAAACCTCGTTCTTCCAGATAATGGGAATAGCGGTTTTGGCACAGTGGGACACGGTCGGATCGATGCCGACATAGCCTTCCTCATCATAATGCTTACGCCATGCCTCCGGATAACAACTGAGGATGAATCGATAGGGGCGGGTGAGCGAAGTATTCACCTGCACCCCGTAAAGAAAATGCTCAAATCCCATCTGGCCGATAATGGCCGTCGTGTTTGTATGCAGCTCTTCCACCGTGTTGCAATTTAACAACGATTCGAACAGGCTTAGATCATTCATGATTTCTCCCCTTCATGATTTATTCTCGTTATTTCCCAGAGAACCCCATTTAAACCATTGTTTCAATCAGGACATTCTATAAAAACTTTCTATATTACAAGATGTTATTTACAGATCTGTACAGAATCTCCAATGGCTTTAACAATCTATTTCTTAATCATACCTCGATTCAGTGCTTCCATAATATGACTATTCACTTGTATAAACCAATTTAAATGGTTCAAAGTAGCCATTTACGCAACGTATTTATTGTGAAAGATATTTCAATAGATAAACAAGAGTTTTTTATGAGTGAATGATAGATATTTTCAATGGGTTAAATAGGAAAATCCAATAGTTCTTCCGGCCCGCCAATCTCAGCGAGCATAATTGGAAAGCGGTTTCGCGCTACGCCAGAATTTCCTCAAATCACCACGTCTC